>NZ_JBSFNQ010000015.1:0-114599 GCF_053981115.1 Streptomyces sp. NPDC003691
CTGGGTGGTCCGGCTGGTGATCCACGAGGGACCCCGGTGCCGATGGCACCGGGGCGGGCGCTGGATAGCGCGGCGGGCGCGGCCGGGCTGAGACAGCGGTCCGGCTGCTGGTGGCACGGGTGGCGTAGGCCACTGCCCCGGCCACGCTGCCCGCTGCCCTTGGCGCCGCGTCCGGCCTGCTGCCCGGACCATCCCCGCAGGCGCGGGGCCGAGTTCCCGAGGCCGGATACCGTCGTGCCGATGCCCGGACCATCCCCGCAGGCGCGGGGCCGAGACCGCCACCGCGGTCATCCAGACCCGCACCCGGGGACCATCCCCGCAGGCGCGGGGCCGAGACGAAGAGCGCGCTCAGGGGCGCCCAGCACCTCGGACCATCCCCGCAGGCGCGGGGCCGAGTTCTGGGGGATGCCGTCGAGCGACAGGCGGCCGGGACCATCCCCGCAGGCGCGGGGCCGAGCGCCCCGAATCGGTCTACACACCGAAGAGGACGGGACCATCCCCGCAGGCGCGGGGCCGAGGACGCCGTCGAGGAGCGGCTGGACGTCGAGGGGGGACCATCCCCGCAGGCGCGGGGCCGAGCTGACGCGATGTCCTCACGCCGGGGGATCCGAGGGACCATCCCCGCAGGCGCGGGGCCGAGGTCGTCGCCGGACTCGCCGCCGCCCTGGTGGGGGGACCATCCCCGCTGGCGCGAGGCCGAGGTCCGGGAGGAGCTGCTCGGCCAGGCGGCGGCAGGACCATCCCCGCTGGCGCGGGGCCGAGAGTGCGCGGGCTCGCTTCTGTTCGGCGGTGCGCGGACCATCCCCGCTGGCGCGGGGCCGAGCCCACACCCGGTGCGACGACCGGATGCGAGCGAGGACCATCCCCGCTGGCGCGGGGCCGAGAAGAAGCCCCGCAGCGGGGTCTCCACCATCTGGGGACCATCCCCGCTGGCGCGGGGCCGAGCTCGACCAGCGCCGGGGAGCCCGACCCCGTCACCCGGGCCGAGGGACCATCCCCGCTGGCGCGGGGCCGAGGCCGGATGCGTCAACATCCGGCATAGAACCCGGGGACCATCCCCGCTGGCGCGGGGCCGAGGGTGGGGACGTCCGTCCTACGTCGACTCGCAGAGGACCATCCCCGCTGGCGCGGGGCCGAGAATCGGTGACCGACCGCATCGAGCAGCTCTCGAGGACCATCCCCGCTGGCGCGGGGCCGAGTCAGGGTGACGCCGGACGCGACGCCGACCACGAGGACCATCCCCGCTGGCGCGGGGCCGAGGCTTGCTGACCTGGGATTCTTTCAGCGGTTACAGCTGGTTTCATTTAGTGGGAACGCGCGGCCACGGCTACTGGCCGAGCCCGCGTCACGGGGATCGGCCAACATCACGGTCATGACCACCCCACGGGCCGGAGGCAGGCACACGAGGCACTCCCTGGTAGCGGATGGATCGTGCAGTACCGGCATCGTCTCCGATGCCGCCGGTTCCCGTCCAGCACGTCACGACGGGGTGTGCGGGGCTCGAATTGCAGGCGGTGGCCTGGTGGGGCGGTGTCGCTCGGCGGGACCGGCCGTCAGGCCCGCATGCCCGCCAGGGGCGGCAGGCCGCCCGGCGCGCCGAAGGCGCGCCCTTGAGTGGCAGATCGGTGAGCATCCGTTGAAACCTTGGCCTCAGCACTGCCCAGTCGACGGTCCCGCCCGGGCGGGTGATCTTGCGCTTCTTGTACGCGCTGGTCTCGGGGTCCTCGTACACCTCGGCGAAGGGGCCCCATCCCAGCGCCATTACGCTTTGCCCCGACGTCCTCGGTCTGACGCTCGAAGGCAGTCTTCCTGTTGGACTCCTTCTTCTTCGCGCGCCGTTCTTCGTTAATGTCGTCCAGGGACAGCCGGAGGTACGCCCCGGGGCGCTGGGGCGTGTACGACGCTTACCCGTTGGCTATGTCCAGTACCGTTGACCGGCCGCGCCGCCGCAGTTGGGCGATCAAAGGGTCATCGACGCCGGACAGCCCGGACAGGTCAAAAGTGTTGCTCGTGATCGGAGTTGGGGGCATTGGGCACTCCTACTGACGAAGGTGGGAACGTACCCGGGCAGGGGTATTACCCCGATCCGTCCATTCCTGGATATGTCCGTTACTGGAACGGTGCTGCCTGGGTTCCGGGTACGAGCCGGCCCGCGCCCAAGGACGGGGACGCGGCACCTGTTGTGCCCGCGCCCGCCGCCGCGGCCCCTGCTCCCGTTCCGGCGTCTGCTCCGGAGCCGGTGGTTCCGGTGGTGGAGGAGACCGGGCCCGTCTTTCTGGACGAGGAGCCGGAGGCGGAGCCCGCCCGGGCGGCCGAGCCCGCCAGTGCCTGGCAGGCGGATACCTCGCGGCAGAGCGGCTTCGGCGCCGAGCGCGACCGGGTCGACTGGGGCGGTACGGGGGCGGCCGCCGCGCGGGTGCCCGCGCAGGCTCCCGCGCCCGGGGAGGATCCGACGGGCGGGGCGCTGTCCGGGGTGCGGACCCCCGAGTCCGCCGAGGCGAGCGCGCCGGTGCGGCCCGTGCCGGAGAGCACGGTCACCATCCGTCCCGTACGACCTCAGGAGCCCCAGCTCCCGCAGACGCCGCAGGCTCCTCAGCACCAGGTGGCTCCGGCCCTTCAGCCCCAGGTACCTCAGCCGCAGGCCCCGCAGCCGCACGCCGCGCAGGCCCCGGCGCCCGTACAGCCACTGCCCGCGGCCCCGCAGCTTCCCGCCCAGCCTCACCCGCACCCGCAGGCCCATGCCCACCCGCAGGCACCCGCACCCGCCCCCGTCCGGCCGCTCGTGCCCGAGCAGGCGCAGGCGCAGGCCCAGCCGGTGCGGCCCGCTCCGGTGACCGACGGGCCCGGGGGCGGGGCCGCCTCCTGGGCGCAGCAGCCCCCGGGGGCCGCCGCGGCCGAGCCTCCGGTTGTGCCGTGGAAGCCGCCGGTCGACGACCCCTTCCTCTCCATGGCCCGGGCGCAGGCCGCGGCCCGGCCCGCCGGGCTCGGCAGGCGGCTGGTGGCCCGGCTCATCGACACGGCCGTGCTCGGCGGGCTGGTGGGCGCCGTCGCCGTACCCCTGGTGACCGGTGCGATCGACCATGTCAACGGAAAGATCGAGGCCGCCGAGCGGTCCGGCGAGACCGTCACGGTCTGGCTGCTCGACGGCACCACGGGGGTCCAGTCCGGCATCCTGCTGGCCGCGCTGCTGGTCCTCGGCGTGCTGTACGAGGCCCTGCCGACCGCCAAGTGGGGCCGCACCCTCGGCAAGAAGGTCTGCGGGATCTCGGTCGTGGACATCGAGTCCCACGAGCCGCCGTCGTTCGGCGCGGCGCTCCGCCGCTGGCTGGTCTACAGCGGTCTCGGGCTGATCGCCGTGGGTGTCGTCAACGTGGTGTGGTGCCTCTTCGACCGGCCCTGGCGGCAGTGCTGGCACGACAAGGCCGCGCGCACCTTCGTCCAGGGCTGACCGCGGCGGCCGGGCAGCGGCCGGGCAGCAGCCGGGCCGAGGTCCGGCGGCGGTCCGGCATCCGTCGGGCCGCGGCCGCCGGGGGGCCGTCCGGGGCCGCGTCCCCCGAACGGCGTGCGTCCTTTTGCGGGGACCCCGGGCACGGGTTGCACTGCCCACATGAGCAACGACCAGCCACCGCCCTCCGGCTGGGGGGACCCAGGACGCGACCGGCCCCGTGACGACGACCCCTTCGTCAAGCGGCCGCCCGAGCCGGGCGGGCAGAACGGCGGTTCCGAGCCTCCGCCGCCACCGGACCGGCAGCCTCCGCCGGACCAGCCCCCGCCGCCTCCGCCGCCCCCGGGCCCGCCGCCCGGCTCGCCGTACGGCCCCGGCCAGAGCGGCGGCCCCTACGGCGGGGCGGGCGGGACACCGCCGCCCCCGTACGGCGGCGGCCAGGGCGGCCCGTACGGCGGTGGTCCGTACGGCGGGACGCCCGACCCGCTCGCGGGCATGCCGCCGCTGGCCGATTTCGGCCGGCGCTTCGCCGCCCGGGTGATCGACGCGCTGATCGTCTTCATTCCGCTGTTCATCATCTCGCTGCTCGCGGGCGGCTGGTCCTCCGGGAACAGCGGTGACGACTGGAACGACATCACCAGCGATCTCAACACCGGCCGGCAGTGGCTCTGGTCGCTGATCTCGCTGGTCGCGTATGTCGCCTACGACACGCTGATGGTCCGCAAGACCGGCCAGACCGTCGGCAAGAAGCTGCTGAAGCTGCGCGTCGCAATGCTCAACGACGGCAGCACGCCGGAGACCGGCGCCGCGCTGACCCGGGCCGCCGTGCTCTGGGCGCCCGCGCTGATCTGCTGCTTCTGCGTCTGGTGGCTGGTCATCATCATCACGGTCCTGGCGGACAAGCCCTACCGGCAGGGTCTGCACGACAAGGCGGCCAAGACCGTGGTGGTCACGGTGCCGGACGGAACCGGCCCCGGCACCACGGCCTGAAACAGCACCACGGCCTGAACCAGCACTACGGCGTAAGCAGCACTACGGCCTGAAACAGCACCGCGGCCGGCAGCACCGCGGCCCGGTCCCCCCGGGCCGCAAGCAGCACCGCAGCCCGAGGCCCTACCGCGCCGAGGTGTCCGCGCCCGCCCCCGCATGAGCCTTCGGGCGCGGGGCGGGCGCCGTGGATCCGGCGCGCTTCGGACGCCCGTTCCCGGCGGACGCCCGCAGCGCCCGGCTCATCGGCAGCGCCACGGCCACCAGCAGCCCGAGGGCCATGGCGGCCACTCCGATCGCGGCGACCCCGAGGGCATGCGTGGTCCTGGTGAAGAGCAGCAGGGCGAGCGCCGAGAAGACGACGGTGGCCGAACCGGAAGCGATCTGTACGGAAGTCGGACGCTGCATAACGGTTTCCGTCCTCACGACAGTAGGAAGAACAGTTCGGGGGGGTGGCGCCCGGCGCGGTCGCACCGCCGAGCGCTCTAGGTCGTCTCTTTCGGATCTTGCCGGGCTCGCGTGCCCTGGCACCGCACCTCGCTGCGTTGTCGTCAATCACCAATGCTCCGCAGTGGCTCAATCCTCCGCCTTGCGATGCACGGCACCAGACCCCGCTCACTCATCCGGCCTGATCCGAAAGAAACTCCCTGGGCCGTGTCGGACACGGCCTAGGATGCTGGATTCCCGGACCGCCCCCGCGGTAAGCGTTCCTCCGCCCCGGCCGCCGGTGCATGGGGGGCGCACGGGTTCACGCCCCTTGACGCCGGGCCTTCCGGATGCCCCCGCCCGGCCGACGGCGAGATCCGGCCGATCCTTGACGTCCGGATAACGGAACAACGCTCCCGCATAGGGCAGTTGGTGTGTTCAAGTCAAGGACTGTCTTTTCTTCCGCACGTACGGTCGAATGCCGTCACTTGAGACGCGACCCCCGCCCGGACGGCCCCACCCACCCCACTGGATCCGCGGCGCCCGGGGCGCGGGGGAGGAATTCGCTCACGTGACCACCACCAGAAGCGGCCGCGGACGGTCCCTCAGGACATCCGCGGTCGTCGTCGCGCTCGCCGCGACGGCCGCCACGGTCTCGGCGTACGGGACCGCGCAGGCCGAGGACAACGGAGCACGGTCGTCCGCGACCGCTGCGGTCGCCCCGGCCGGCGGCGCCGTCCAGCGCCACGACCCGGCGCCCGCCAAGGACCATGTGGACCACGATCTCGACGGGCCCTTCAGCAAGCAGCAGGCCCAGCAGCGCGAGACCGCTCTCGAACAGGTCATCAGCGGTGAGTCGACGGTCGAGCGGCGCGGCGCCTCCAAGGTCGTCAAGCTCGACAAGGGCAAGTACGTCGAGCTGGGCCGGGAGAAGACCGACAAGATCTTCACGATCCTGGTGGAGTTCGGCGACAAGGTCGACGACACCACGATGTACGACCCCGACGGGCCCGAGGGCCCCCAGCCGCCGGTCAAGCAGTACGGCGGCACCCCCGGCCCGCTGCACAACACGATCAAAGAGCCGGACCGCACCAAGGACAACGCCACCGACTGGAAGGCGGACTACAACCGCGCCCACTTCCAGGACCTGTACTTCGGCACCGGCAAGGACGCCCAGGGGCAGCCCAAGCAGTCGGTGAAGACGTACTTCGAGAAGGCGTCGTCCGGCCGCTACTCCGTCGACGGCACGGTCTCCGACTGGGTCAGGGTCGAATGGAACGAGGCCCGCTACGGCTCCAACTTCTGCGGCGAGAGCAACTGCAAGAACGTCTGGGACGCGGTGCGCGACGGCGTCAACGCCTGGGTCGCCGACCAGAAGGCGCGCGGCCGTACCGACGAGCAGATCACCGCGGACCTCCGGCAGTACGACGTCTGGGACCGCTACGACTTCGACAACGACGGCAACTTCAACGAGGCCGACGGCTATATCGACCACTTCCAGTTCGTCCACGCGGGCGAGGACGAGTCCGCGGGCGGCGGCGCCCAGGGCCCCGACGCCATCTGGGCGCACCGCTGGTACGCGTACGGCGACGACAACGGCCGGACCGGCCCCGCGAACAACCGGGCCGGCGGCACCCAGATCGGCACCACGGGCATCTGGGTCGGCGACTACACCGTGCAGCCGGAGAACGGCGGCCTCGGAGTCTTCGCCCACGAGTACGGGCACGACCTCGGCCTGCCGGATCTCTACGACTACTCCGGGCGCGGCGAGAACTCCACCGGCTTCTGGAGCCTGATGTCCTCCGGGTCCTGGCTGGGCCGCGGCAAGAACGCCATCGGCGACCTGCCCGGCGATATGACCGCCTGGGACAAGCTCCAGCTCGGCTGGCTCAACTACACCAAGGCGAAGGCCGCCACCGACTCCGTGCACACCCTCGGCGTCCAGGCGTACAACACCAAGCGGCCGCAGGCGCTGATCGTCGAACTGCCGAAGAAGCCCGGCACCACCCCGGTCGTCAAACCCGCCGAGGGCACCCGCCAGTGGTGGTCCGACATGGGCGACGACCTGCGCAACACCCTGACCCGCACGGTCGATCTGACCGGGAAGTCGACCGCCTCCCTGAGCCTCTCCGCCTGGTGGCAGATCGAAGCCGGCTACGACTACCTCTACACCGAGGTCTCCACGGACAACGGCGCCACCTGGACCCCGGTCGACGGGACCGCCGACGGCCGGCCGATCACCCGGGACGCCGGGGACAAGCCCGCGCTCACCGGACGCTCGGGCGCCCACCGCTCCCTGGTCTACCCCCTGGACGCCTACGCCGGCCAGAAGATCGGCCTCCGCTTCGCTTACCGCACGGACAGCGCGACCGCGGAGAAGGGCTTCACCGCGGACGCCATCACCGTCACGGCGGACGGCGCGCCCCTCTTCACCGACGGCGCCGAGGCCGACGACGCGGGCTGGACGAAGGCCGGCTTCAGCCGGATCGGCGAGTCCATCACCAAGGACTACGAGCAGTACTACCTGGCCGAGAACCGCCAGTACGTCTCGTACGACAAGGGGCTGGAGATCGGCGCGTACAACTTCGGCTTCCCGGCCCCGCGGAACCGCTGGGTGGAGCACTTCCCGTACCAGAACGGGCTGCTGATCTGGTACTGGGACACCTTCCAGCGGGACAACAACACCGGGGTGCACCCGGGCGCGGGCCAGATCCTGCCGATCGACGCGAATCCCGAACCGCTGCGGTGGTCCGACGGTACGCTGATGCGCAACCGGATCCAGACCTTCGACTCGACCTTCTCGACCCGGCCGTACGACGCGATCACCCTCCACAAGGCCGGCGTGCCGACGAAGATCCCGTCCCGTCCGGGCCGGAGCGTCTTCGACGACCGCAAGGGCGTCTACTGGTACGCCGAGAACCCGACCGGCAGCGTGAAGGTTACTGACACCAACACCAAGATTTCGATCGTCAAGGAGCCGCGCAGCGGTGAAACGATCACGGTGAAGGTCGGTCCGTCGACCAAGTAATTCGCAAAACAGCAGGTCAAAGCATGATCGGCCGTCGCCCTCTAGCGGGCGACGGCCGATCGTGTTTAGGTGCGTGGTGACCGCCTCTTATTGACACCGGGCCCGACCAGCCCGGCCGACCGATCCACGGGGGAGTGGTACACCATGTCCGGCGGAGGTTTCAGCAGACTCCCGAACGGCACCGTCGTCGTCGCCGTCAGCCTGCCCAGCCCGCTCGGCGACGGCAGCGTCGCCCGCTTCCTCGTCCATGCCGCGAACCGGGCCCGCGCCCTGACCAGGCTGCGGAATCTGGGGCTCCGTGCGGTCTATCTGCGGGGGAACGCGGAACCGCCGACGCCGGACGAGATCACGGCGGTGCTGCACCATCCGGACGGCCTGCTCTGGCGCCTCCAGGAGGCTCCGGCGGCCGCGCTCTGGCACCCCTTCCGGGCGAGTCCGGCGCGGCGGAGCTGGGCCTGACGGCAGCCCCGCCCGGGGCCTCGCCGGCCCGCCCCCGCGTCCGCCTCCGTGCCCGCCCCCGCGCCCGCCTCCGTGCCCGGCCCCGCCCCGGACCCCGACACCGGACCTTCCCCCGGACCCGTCCCGGGGGAAGGCGCCTCAGACCGCCGGTTCGCCCGTCAGGGCGACCCCGGCCTCCCGCAGCTCCGGCAGCACCCAGCCGGTCCGCTCCGCGGAGACCGCCGCGGTGAGGTCCAGCAGCACCCGGGTGGTGAAACCTTCCCGCACCGCGTCCAGCGCCGTCGCCCGGACACAGTGGTCGGTCGCCACCCCCACCACGTCCACCTCGGTCACCCCGTGCTCCCGCAGCCAGGCCGCGAGCCCGGTGCCGTTCTCGTCGGAGCCCTCGAAGCCGCTGTACGCCGCGGCGTAGGCGCCCTTGTCGAAGACCGCCTCGACCGCGCCGGAGGCCACCGCGGGCGCGAAGTTCGGGTGGAAGCCCGCCCCCTCGGTGCCCGCCACGCAGTGGACCGGCCACGACGTCTCGTAGTCGGGCGTGTCGGAGAAGTGGCCGCCGGGGTCGATGTGGTGGTCACGGGTGGCCACCACATGGCGGTAGCCGGCCGTGCTCTGCCCGATCAGATCGGTGATCGCCGCGGCGACCTGCGCACCTCCCGCCACCGCGAGGCTGCCGCCCTCGCAGAAGTCGTTCTGGACGTCGACGACGATGAGTGCGCGGTGCATAGCGGGTGCCTTTCGGATCGGTGGGTCCGGCGTGGTGCCGGGGACTGCACGGACGCATGCCCGGATGCCCGCCCGGGATGCCTGCCCGGGTCCGGGGCCGTCCCGGGGCGGTGCCCCGGGAGCGCGCGTACTACCGGCTCTGCTCCTGAACGTACTCCGTCGGCAGCACCGGCTCACCCCGCGAGAGCTGCGTCGCCGACAGCGGCAGCGCGCCCCGGGCGGCCCGGTGCCGCTCCCTCGGTACGTCGAGCGGCTCCCGCGCCACGATCTCGCCGCCCCGCACCAGCTCCACCAGCAGCTGGTGGCGGACCAGCTCGTCCGGCACCGGTCCGGTGCCCACGACCTCCGCCTCGGCCACGCCCTCCGCGTCCGGCCGCCGGGCGGCCCACTTGCGCCCGCCGACGGACGCCTTGCCGCCCACGGACCGTTTGGCCACCGGCTCCAGCGGGGCGTCCGGACCCTCGCCCCGGGCCCGGGCGACCAGCTTGTAGACCATGGAGCAGGTCGGGTGCCCGCTGCCGGTGACCAGCTGGGTGCCCACCCCGTACGCGTCCACCGGCGCGGCCGCCAGGGAGGCGATGGCGTACTCGTCCAGATCGGAGGTGACCGTGATCCTGGTGTGCCGGGCGCCCAGCTCGTCGAGCTGCTGCCGCACCCGGTGCGCGACCAGCAGCAGATCGCCCGAGTCGATCCGGACCGCGCCCAGCTCGGGCCCGGCGATCTCCACCGCCGTACGGACCGCCTCGGCGACGTCGTAGGTGTCGACCAGCAGGGTCGTGCCCCGCCCCAGGGAGTCCACCTGCGCCCGGAAGGCGTCCCGCTCGCTGTCGTGCAGCAGGGTGAAGGCATGGGCGCTGGTGCCGACGGTCGGGATGCCGTACCGGAAACCGGCCGCCAGATCGGAGGTGGAGTCGAAGCCGCCGACGTACGCCGCGCGGGACGCGGCCACCGCCGCCAGCTCATGGGTGCGCCGGGCCCCCATCTCGATGAGCTTCCGGCCGCCCGCGGCCGCCGCCATCCGGGACGCGGCCGCCGCAATGGCGGAATCGTGGTTGAGGATGGAGAGGATCACGGTCTCCAGGAGCACGCACTCCGCGAAGGTGCCCTCGACGCGCAGGACCGGTGAGCCGGGGAAGTAGACCTCCCCTTCCGGGTAGCCCCAGATATCGCCGCGGAAGCGGTACGAGGCCAGCCAGTCCAGGGTTGCGGCGTCGACGATGTCCTGCTCCCGCAGGAACGCGAGCACGTTCTCGTCGAACCGGAAGTTCGCCACGGCGTCGAGCACCCGTCCGGTGCCGGCCAGGACCCCGTACCGCCGCCCCTCGGGCAGCCGGCGGGTGAAGACCTCGAAGACGGAGCGGCGGTGCGCGGTGCCCGCCCGCAGGGCCGCCTGCACCATGGTGAACTCGTACTGGTCGGTGAAGAGGGCCGTGGAGGGGACGTCGACCGGGAGCCCCAGGTCAGCGGTGTTCACGAGACTCGACCTCATGCTTTCTGCGCCCCGCTCCACCGGCTGCGGGACGGGGGATGCGCCGTCGGACGCCCGCGATGACACGGGCGTTCCCGTTCTGGCGAGGATGCTACCCCACATTTCGTCACTCTGACGAAATGGGGAGCCGTTTATGCGCGGGGCGGCCCCGGGTGGCAGCATGGTTCAGGTGAGTGTTGCTCCCACTGAGATCGAACGCCCCGAATCGGCGGAGCAGAGTTTCGCCGTTCCCGAGCCCGACGTACCGTGGGTGACGCTCGTCCACAACGATCCCGTCAATCTGATGAGCTACGTCACCTATGTCTTCCAGGCGTACTTCGGATACTCCAAGGACAAGGCGCGCAAACTGATGCTCGACGTCCACCACAAGGGACGCGCCGTGGTCTCCAGCGGCAGCCGCGAGGAGATGGAGCGCGATGTGCAGGCGATGCACGGGTACGGCCTGTGGGCGACCCTCTCCCAGGACCGCAACTGATGCCGGGTCCCTTCGAGCCGCTCTCCGGCGGCGGCGCGGTCATCGAACTCGACGATGTCGAGGTGTCCATCCTGCGCTCCCTCGCGGTGCAGATGCTGGAGCTCATCGGGCCCGGTGACGAGCCGGTCGAGGGCGAGGACCCGCTGGCCGCGCTGTTCGCCGAGGGGCCGAGCGAGCCGCCGTCCGATCCGGCGCTGGCCCGGCTCTTCCCCGATGCCTACGGCGGCCCGGACCGCGGCGGCGACGCCGCGGGCTCCGGTTCCGGCCCGGGCTCCGGCGGTTCCGGTTCCGGTTCCGGTTCCGCGCCCGGCCAGGGCCCCGGCCCCGGTGGCCCCGGTCCCGGTTCCGGTTCCCGCCCCGGGATGAGCGATGACGAGCGCCGCGCCGCCTCCGCCGAGTTCCGCCGCTTCACGGAGAACGACCTGCGGGCGGGCAAGCGGGCGAACGCGCTCGCCCTGGTCCGCGCCCTCGACGGGCTGGAGGCGGGCGGCGGGTCCGTCTCCGTACTGAAGCTGACTCCGGACGAGTCCCGGCAGTGGCTCGGCGCCCTCAACGACCTGCGGCTGACCATCGGCGCCCGGCTGGAGGTCAGTGAGGAGGACGACGCGGCCGGCGATCAGGGCGGCGGGCTCTACCACCTTCCCGACGGGGACCCGCGCAAGCCGATGGTGATGGCGTACCTCTGGCTGGGCGTCCTCCAGGAGACCCTGGTCGGCACCCTGCTGCCCTGAGCCCCCGGCCCCCTTCCGCCCCTCTCTCCCTGCTCCTCCGGCGCCCCGGCGGCACTCGCCCCGGGGCGTTCCGCTGCCCCGGTGTCTGCCCCCGGCACCCCGCCCGGCGCCTCGGCCGTCCGCCGCCCCCGTCGGCTCGGCGCCCCGGCCGGCCCGCAACCGTCCGTCCGTTCGGTTGTTCGCTCAACGGACACTCAAATCCGAATAACGATCGCGTTACCAGCCTGGGGTAATGCGCCCATCAAAGTAACGTTTGTCCGGTTCTTTCTGTGCGGTGTGCCACAAAGCGGCGGATTGATCTCTGTAGCAACCGTGATAAATCTTCACGACCACCAGGGGCGCCACCCATGCTCCTGGAGGCGCTTGAGCCGGCGGATCGCCGGTGGCACTCCATCCATATCCGGGGGGATCAGGAACTGATCCGCAGTCGTATCGCCGGGGGGCGCGACGCACGCGGATCGGCATGGAGAGAAGGGCGCACCAGTTATGACCTCGGTGCAGGTCGACGACAGCAAGAACGGTCCGGGCGGACCGGCCGGGACGAAGGCCCCGGCGGCCACCGCGGAGGACCAGGGGTACCACCGGACACTCGGTGCCCGTCAGATCCAGATGATCGCCATCGGCGGAGCCATCGGCACGGGCCTTTTCCTCGGCGCCGGCAAGGGCATCTCCAAAGCGGGCCCCAGCCTCATCCTCGCCTACGCCATCGCGGGCGTGGTCATCTTCTTCATCATGCGGGCGCTGGGCGAGCTGCTGATGTACCGCCCGGTCGCGGGCTCGTTCTCCGAGTACGCGCGGGAGTTCGTCGGCCCCTTCGCGGGCTTCGCCACCGGCTGGACGTACTGGCTGTTCTGGGTCGTCACCGGAATGACCGAGGTCACCGCGGCCGCCGAGTACATGACGTACTGGTTCGACCTGCCGCAGTGGATCTCGGCCCTGGCCTTCACGGTCATCCTCTATCTCGCCAACCTGATCTCCGTGAAGATCTTCGGCGAGCTGGAGTTCTGGTTCTCCATGGTCAAGGTCACCGCCATCATCGGCATGATCCTGATCTGCGCCGGAATCATCACCCTGGGCTTCACCGACGCCGGTGACACCGCCTCCTTCTCCCTCCTCTGGAGCGACGGCGGCTTCTTCCCCAAGGGCCTCGGCGGCACCCTGATGACCCTCCAGATCGTGATGTTCGCCTTCCTGGCGGTCGAACTGGTCGGAGTCACCGCCGGTGAGTCCAAGGACCCGGAGAAGACCCTCCCCAAGGCCATCAACACCGTGCCGTGGCGGATCGCCGTCTTCTACGTCGGCGCCCTGATCATGATCCTGTCGGTCGTCTCCTGGACCAACTTCCAGCCGGGCGTCTCCCCGTTCGTCGCCGCCTTCGACCAGATGGGCCTCCAGATCGGCGCGGGCATCGTCAACTTCGTGGTGCTCACCGCGGCGCTGTCGTCCTGCAACTCCGGTATGTACTCCACCGGCCGGATGCTCCGCGACCTCGCGCTCAACAGCCAGGGCCCGAAGCTCTTCACCAAGCTCACCAAGCACGGCACCCCGCTGATCGGCACCACCTTCTCCGCCGGTCTGATGCTGATCGGTGTGTGGATCAACTACCAGTGGCCCGGCGACGCCTTCAACAAGATCGTCTCCTTTGCCACCATCTCCGGTATGTGGGCCTGGATCATGATCCTGGTCAGCCATATCCGCTACCGCGCCAAGGCCGCCCGCGGCGAGGTCGCCGAATCCTCCTTCAAGGCCCCCGGCGCCCCCTGGACGAGCTGGTTCGCGCTGGCGTTCATCGGCATGGTGATCGTCCTGATGGGCATCGACAAGGACGCCCGGATCTCGCTCTATGTGGCACCGCTCTGGGCGCTGGTGCTCGGGGTCTCGTATCTCGTCCTCCGGGCGAAGAACCCGGAGGGCACGGCCTTCGCCAAGCGCTGACGGCCACCGGGCCGTCATCCGCGGCCCCCGAACGTGCCGGACGGCGGGTGGGCGACTGCCTGCCCGCCCCACCCGCCGCCCGGCATCCCCTTTTTTCCAGGCTCGGTTCGCCTCCGGGGCGCCTAAGACGAGTTCTTCAGTCGATCGTGCTCGGCCGCTCGTTCCTCGCGGCCTCCGCGCGTTCTCCTTCCAGAACTCGCCGCGCCCCTTCGGCTCACTCGCGGTCCGACAGCCGGGGACCGGCCCTTCCGCCGTCCGCCCCGGCACCCTTCCGCCGTCCGCCCGGCGCGCGTTTATCCTGATCCGCATGCTGACGCTCACCCAGGACCTCTACGACCGGATCGTCGCGCACGCCCGCGCCGACCACCCCGACGAGGCGTGCGGCATCGTCGCGGGCCCCGAGGGCAGCGACCGGCCGGAACGATTCATCCCCATGGAGAACGCGGCCCGGTCGTCCACGTTCTACGAATTCGACTCGGGCGACCTCCTGAAGCTCTACCGCGAGCTGGACGACAACGACGAGGTGCCGGTGATCGTCTACCACTCGCACACCATGACCGAGGCGTACCCGTCCCGCACGGACGTCAGCTACGCCGGTGAGCCGAACGCGCACTACGTCCTGGTCTCCACCGCCGACACCGCGGGCGAGGGACCCTTCCAGTTCCGCTCGTTCCGGATCGTCGACGAGAAGATCACGGAAGAGGAAGTCCGGGTCGTCGAGGCATACTGACCCGCAGCTCCACCCATCTCCACCCCACCGCTGTCGCTTCAACTCCATACGGGGCGCTGGG
Organism: Streptomyces sp. NPDC003691; assembly: GCF_053981115.1. Taxonomy (NCBI): domain Bacteria; kingdom Bacillati; phylum Actinomycetota; class Actinomycetes; order Kitasatosporales; family Streptomycetaceae; genus Streptomyces; species Streptomyces sp. NPDC003691. The sequence continues at coordinate 14,490 of NZ_JBSFNQ010000015.1, forward strand.
ACCCAGGAAGCCGGTGCGAATCCGGCGCGGTCCCGCCACTGTGACCGGTCGACTGACACGTGCGCGCACTCCGCGCGCCGCGTCCGTCGGCCGTCAGCCAGGAACTGACCCATCGCCCTTCTCCCATGACCCAGGGGACGCGGATCCCCGGAGGAGGACCCACGCATGTCCACGCGCATATCCCGGCGCCCGTACGGCCGCCGTCGCCGTACCGCCCTGACCGCCGCGGCCGCCGCACTGCTCCCGCTGGCCCTCACCGCCTGCGGCTCCGGCTCGGACTCCGGCAAGGGCGGCGGCAAGGCCGCCGCGGCGCCCGGCTTCCCGTACACCGTCGACAACTGCGGCGTGAAGACCACCTACCAGGCGCCCCCGAAGCGGGCCGTCACCATGAACCAGCACGTCACCGAGGTCATGCTGGAGCTGGGCCTGGAGAAGTCCCTGGTCGGCACCGCCTATCTCGACGACGAGGTGCTCCCGCGCTACAAGAAGGCGTACGACGCGGTCCCGGTGCTCGCCAAGGAGTACCCGTCCAAGGAGAAGCTCCTCGCCGCGAACCCGGACTTCGTCTACGGCGGCTACGCCAGCGCCTTCGAGGCCAAGGACGGCCGCACCCGTGACGAGCTGAAGAAGGCCGGCATCGACACCCGGCTCAACCTGGAGTACTGCACGAAGGACCGGACCACCCTCGACGACGTCTACCGCGAGATAGCCGAGGTCGGCCGGACCTTCGGCGTCGGCGACCGGGCCGACAAGTGGATCGCGGACTCGCGGGCGTCGGTCGAGAAGACCGCGGCCGGGCTGAAGAAGACGCAGACCGCACCGGTGCCCGTCTTCGTCTACGACAGCGGCGACAAGACCGCGTTCACCGTCGGCGGCAAGGGCATCGGCAATGAGCTGATCACCCGCGCGGGCGGCCGCAATGTCTTCGCCGATATCCCCAAGAGCTTCGGCGACGCCACCTGGGAGCAGGTCGTGGCCCGCAAGCCCGAGGTGATCGTGATCTACGACTACGGCGCGACCAGCCTGGCTCAGAAGAAGCAGAAGCTGCTGACGGACCCCGCGCTGAAGGACGTCCCGGCGATCCGGAACAAGAAGTTCGCCGTCCTGCCGCTCTCCGACGCGGTCCTCGGCGTCCGCGCGCCGGACGCGATCGCCAAGCTGGCCCCGCAGCTCGCGCGATGACGCCCGCACCGCAGGGTGCCGCCGGAGCCCCGGGCTCCGGCGGCCCGCCCGCCCCGGAGCGGCCCGCACCCGCCGTGTCCGCCCCGGCGGACTCCGCGCCGCCCACAAGGCCCGCCGCCGGGGCCCCGGCCCCGGCGGTCCCGCCCGTCACCGGCCCGCCTCCGCGCAAGGACCGCAGCCCGGACGCGCCGCCCCCGCTGACGGAGCGCAGCCCGGACGCACCGCCCCCGCCCGGGAAATCCCGGCCGGAGGGCTCCGCGCCCGCGCTCTCCCGGCTCCGGTTCGGGGCCGTGGCCGCCGGGCTGCTGACGGCCCTGGCCGCCGCCGTCCTCGCGGCGCTCGCGCTCGGCTCCGTACGCATCCCGCCCCGCGAAGTCCTCGCGGCCCTGCTGCCCGGCGCCGAGCCCAGCCCCTTCCGCACGATCGTCGTGGACGTCCGGCTGCCGCGGGTGCTCCTCGGGGTGGTCGTCGGCGCCGGGCTCGGGGTCGTCGGCACGGTCCTCCAGGCCCTCGTACGCAACCGGCTCGCCGACCCGTTCCTGCTCGGGATCTCCTCCGGGGCGTCCACCGGCGCCGTACTCGTCCTGGTCCTCGGGATCGGCGTCACCACCACCGTCGCCCTGCCCGCGGGCGCCTTCGCGGGCTCCCTCGCCGCGTTCCTCCTGGTCTACGGGCTGGCGCGGAACGGCGGCGGGATGACCGGCACCCGGCTGGTCCTCGCCGGAGTCACCATCAGCTATGTCTTCACCGCCCTGACCACCCTGGTCCTCGTCGCCTCCTCCCGGCCCGAGCACTTCCGCGAGGCGCTGTACTGGTCGCTCGGCGGCCTCGGCAGCGCCCGCTGGGACAGCGTCTGGCTGCCCACGGCCGTCGTCTGCCTCGCGCTCCCGCTGCTGCTCGCCCTGGCCCGGCCGCTGGACCTGCTGCTGGTCGGGGAGGAGGGCGCGGTCGTCCTCGGGCTGGACGTCGCCCGCTTCCGGGCGGCCGTCTTCGTGCTGGTCTCGCTGGTCACCGCGGTACTGGTGGCGGCGAGCGGCGCGGTCGGCTTCATCGGCCTGATGGTCCCGCACGCCGCCCGGCTGCTGGTCGGCGCGGCGCACCGGGCGCTGCTGCCGGTGGCCGCCCTCGGCGGGGCCGTGGCCCTGGTGGTCGCCGACCTCGCGGCCCGTACCCTCGCCGCGCCGCAGGACATCCCCGTCGGGGTGCTCACCGCGCTGATCGGCGGGCCGCTGTTCCTCTGGCTGATGCGCCGCCGCTCCGTCGACGGCACGGAAGGAGCCCCCGCATGACCCGCCCCGCCACCGCCCCCGCGGGGCTGACCGTACGGGGACTCTCGTACGCCACCACCACCGGCCGGCTCCTCGTCGAAGGCGCCGACCTGGACCTGCGCCCCGGCGAGACCGCCGGACTCGTCGGCCCCAACGGCAGCGGCAAGACGACCCTGCTGCGCTGCGTGTACGGCACCCTGAGCCCCACCGCGGGCAGTATCCGCCTCGGGGACACCGATCTGCTCGCACTCGGGCCCAAGGAGCGGGCGCGGCGGGTCGCGACCGTGCCGCAGGAGAGCCGGCCGGAGTTCGAGCTGACCGTCCGCGAGATCGTCCTCATGGGGCGGGCCCCGCACAAGCGGTTCTGGGAGTCGGACACCGCGGCCGACGGCCGGGCCGCCGACGAGGCCCTGGCCCGGCTCGGTATCGGGGACCTCGCCCGGCGCGCCTTCCCGTCGCTCTCCGGCGGGGAGCGGCAGCGGGCGCTGGTCGCCCGCGCCCTGCTCCAGGACCCGGCCCTGCTCGTCCTCGACGAACCCACCAACCATCTCGACATCCGCTACCAGTGGGAGATCCTGGCCCTGGTCCGGAGCCTGGGCGCCACCAGCCTGCTCGCCCTGCACGACCTCAACCTGGCCGCGTACTTCTGCGACCGGATCCATGTGCTCCAGGCCGGGCGGATCGTGGCCTCGGGGACACCGGAGGAGGTGTTCACCCCCGCGCTGCTGGCCGAGGTGTACGGGGTACGGGCCGAGGTGGCCGTCCATCCGGGGACCGGCGCCCCCACCATCACCTATCTCCCGCCGGACCACCAGGGCGCGATGTCCACCGGCTGAGCGGATCCGTCCCGCAGTGTGAGATCACATTCCGGTCCCGGGGGCGGGAATCGATACGATGACCGCATGGTTCTCCACGACATGGCTGACAAGACGCAGGGCGGCGCCGTGCTGCTCGTCGCGCGGCTCCATGTCGACCTGTGCCGTCTTGCCAGCGCGATGTGTACCCAGCGCGTGTTCTGAGCACTGCCCAGCACCGCCCGCACCGCCCCGGAACGACCACCGCACACCGATCCGCACCGCCCGAGCCGCTTCGGCTGGGGACCGAGCCGCGTCCCCGCCGCTCCGACAGCCGACTGGAGTCCACCCCATGGCCATCGAGGTCCGCATTCCGACCATCCTGCGCACGTACACCGACGGCGAGAAGGCCGTCGAGGGCAACGGGACCACCCTCGCCGAGCTCTTCGCCGACCTCGACACCCGCCATGCGGGCATCCAGGCCCGCATCGTGGACAAGGACAATGGCGACCAGCTCCGCCGCTTCGTCAACGTCTACCTCAACGACGAGGACGTCCGGTTCATCGACGGCATCGCGACCAAGCTCGCGGACGGCGACAGCGTCACCATCCTCCCGGCGGTCGCCGGCGGAATGCGCTGACCGATGCGTTACGACTCCCCACTCGCCGCCGTCGGCAATACGCCGCTGGTCCGGCTGGCCCGGCTGTCCCCCTCCGAGGAGGTCCGCGTCTGGGCCAAGCTGGAGGACCGCAACCCCACCGGTTCCATCAAGGACCGCCCCGCGCTCCATATGATCGAACAGGCGGAGAAGGACGGCCGGCTCACCCCCGGATGCACCATCCTGGAGCCGACCTCCGGGAACACCGGCATCTCGCTTGCGATGGCCGCCCGCCTCAAGGGCTACCGCATCGTCTGCGTCATGCCGGAGAACACCAGCGACGAACGCCGTGAACTGCTGGCGATGTGGGGAGCCGAGATCATCTCCTCCCCGGCGGCCGGCGGCTCCAACACCGCCGTCCGCATCGCGAAGGAGATCGCGGAGCAGAACCCCGACTGGGTGATGCTCTACCAGTACGGCAACCCGGCGAACGCGGGCGCCCACTACGCCACCACGGGCCCGGAGATCCTCGCCGACCTCCCCTCCATCACCCACTTCGTGGCCGGCCTCGGCACCACCGGCACCCTGATGGGCGTCGGCCGCTACCTCCGCGAGAACGTCCCCAACGTCTCCGTGGTCGCCGCCGAACCGCGCTACGACGACCTGGTCTACGGCCTGCGGAACCTGGACGAGGGCTTCGTCCCCGAGCTGTACGACGCCTCCGTCCTCACCACCCGCTTCTCCGTGGGCTCCGCCGACGCGGTCCGCCGCACCCGCGAACTCCTCCAGCAGGAGGGCATCTTCGCGGGCATCTCCACCGGCGCCGCACTCCACGCGGCCCTGGGCGTGGCGAAGAAGGCGGTCAAGGCGGGCGAGAGCGCGGACATCGTGTTCGTGGTCGCGGACGGCGGCTGGAAGTACCTGTCGACGGGCGTCTACACGGCCGAAACGACGGAGGCGGCAATCGAAACGCTGCAGGGCCAGCTCTGGGCGTAGTCGGCACCGCTGAAGGCCCTGCCGGCCCGGCGCCTCGGAGCGCCGGGCCCGATGCCGGTTCCTTGAGGCGGGCCGTCCTCAGGCTGCTACGGCCCGGCCGATCAGAGTTCCGATGTGACCTTGTGTCGGAGCTTCCAGGACACGTACCTCCACTTCCCGGAACCCTGCCCTGATCAAAAGGCTTTCCCATTTCCGGTGAGTGTAACTGTAGCGATATGTGTACATTGCCCTCCCTGTAAAACCACCCTTGTACATTCCCTGCGGTCCGTATGCGCCTGGAATGGCCGGGGGGTGGGAGAAGACAAGTACGCCGCCGGGGTTCAAGCGGGACGCGACCAAAGGGAGCAGCTTGGCCGGGTCGGTGAACCAGACGGCACCGAACATCGAATACACGGCGTCGTACGTCTCTGCCGTTCCGGCCAGGTACGAGAGCACCTCCGCACATGCGAACCTGACCCCCAGCGAACCCCATCGGTCCGTGGTGTTCGCCACCATCACGGGTGACATATCCACACCAGTTGCCTTGATGCCCTGCTGGGCGAGGTAAGCCAGGGCGCGGCCTGTCCCGCATCCGACTTCGAGGACGGACTCCGGCGTTCCGAGAAGTTCGGGGCCCGGCCCGTGCCCCGAGTACTGCGTCCAGCGAAAGACGGGATCCGACTCGTACACATCCTTCCGGGTGCTTTCGGCGTAGGTGTCCCAGAGTTCGCGTTCGGCGTCGATATCGTGTCGTGCGGGCAACGGGGAGCGTCCTTCGCGTGTCGGGGGTGCAGCGGTGCTGCGCCCCCACCTTCCGGGGTGGGAAGGCGGGGGCAGGAACTGGAGCGCCGGTCAGTGACTGTCGGGGACCTTGTCGTTGCACGGTGAGCAGTCGGAAGCGTCGGTCTCCCACAGCTCGTCATCGACGGCGAACCCGCTCGCGCGCATGAGTTCGGCCGTGCGTGCCACGACGCCGTCACGGCGTCGTTCGATCAGAGGGGCGTGGTGCTTGTACCGGCCCCCGTTGTGCGCGTCGCACAAGGCGAAGTACAGGGGAGTGTCGAGGATCAGCTGGTGAACGCCGATGTCCACGGTGTACCCGACGCCCATGTCGGTGCCGGGGTTCTCCATCGCCGTGATGACATAGGCGACGCCCTGCCCCAGGATGCGTTCCGCCAGGCTCCGCACGGCCACGCTGTCGCGAAGAAGAAGGCGGACCTCCCGCTCCCAGAGATCGGTGACGCCCACGTCCGTCACGAGGTGGGGTACGCGTTCGTGCAGCGCGTTGAGGATGGTGCGCGGATCACGGGTCCGTGTCCGGATTGCTGTGCTCATCGTTCAAGACCTCCTGCTGTGGGGAGCGGTGCACTGAACTGATGCGGGCCCGGGCTGCTCGGTGGTTCCGGCCGATGGGCAATCTGTCGGCCCGCTGGAAAGCAACGATCCCCCCAAAAGGCTAAACATGGTGAGAATATGCACGTTCTGGACTAAAGATCATCGTCGAAAAGCTCCTGCCCACTGGGTCAACAGCTCCCTGGCTTCGTCGCCGAACGCCGCGTACGGTTCGTAGCTGCTGAATCGGTCGAGGAGTGACCGAATGTCCCTGGGGTCTCTGAATACGGCTGCGCCCAAGTCCGTCTCAATGGTTGCCAAGCGGTCGTCGTATACCGTGAACGTACTCAGTGGAGTGCTGCTGAACTTCACGTCTCTCGGCAGCACTCCGACTCGAATATTCTCTTGCCGGGAAAGGGAGATCAGTAGGCTTATCTGCATCGCCATGGCCTCGGGAGACGCAAGTGGATATCTGACCGCCTGTTCGGTGAGGACGAAGGTGAAGTTCTTGGACCGGTCGAGCAGTAACGCCTGTCGTTCGAGTTTCATCCGGACGGCCTTTGCCTGTTGCGTAGGCGGCGTGTCGGAGATGCTTTCTCTGATGTACTCCGGGGTTGCCAGCAGGCCCGTGGTCATGGACAGGAGGAAGTGCCGGAAGTCGGTGGTGGATGCCTCGATCCCCGCCAGCTCCAGCTGCTTCTTGTCCAGCCCCTTGCGGTGCAGGGCTCTGCGGTTCTGCCACTCCGTCTGAGCGATGCGGGCCAGAGCCAGCACTTCGGCCGCGACGGATGGAGACGTCCCCAGCCCCTTCAGGATCTGTTCGACGTCCACGAGAGACGGGCGGACCTTGTTGCCCTCGATACGGCTGACCTTGGATTGCGACATATTGCAGCGTGCAGCAAGCCGGGCCCCTGAGAGCCCGGCTTGTTTGCGAAGCTGCTTGAGCGCGGCGGCCAGTTCCAGCCCGGACTGGTCAAGCCGGTCAGGCTGTATGGCCACCGTTCACGTACTCCTCGAAGGGCACCGATTCCGCGATCGCGGTGCGCTGGTACTCGACGAACCGGGAAACATCGCCTTCGAATACCTCGCGGTTGATCTGCGTCCCGTCCACGTCGTAGTTCATGAGGACCACTTCCGACTGGTCGAACATCCAGAAGTCCTGGACCCCCTCAAGAGGGTTCGTCCGATGGGTCACGTCGAGGATGCGGATGTTGTCACCTGCCAGGACGTGCACCGTGTAGTAGCGGCCGAACTCGAACCGCAGGTAGTCGGAGAGCGGTTGCGTCACGATGTGCACGCGACCGTTGCGCTTCCCCTCGGCCCTCTGGCGTCTGACCCGTTCGGTGTATGCCGAATCCGTATAGGGGGTCGGCGGCCTCCCCTCACGGAAGGCCGAGAAGTCTTCGGCCTCCTGCGGTACGAGGTACTGCGGGAGAGTTTCGAGCCGCCATGCTTCGCGTTTGATCTCCGCGAACCGGCGGCTCCAGTTCTCACCATCCAAGAGCACGCACGACCTCCCTCAAGGTCTCCTCCGGGATCTCCACAAGGCCCTCCCCTTCCGGAGCGCTGAACGCGTGGGAGATTTCGCCCTGGACCACGAACGACCCGTTCGCCGTGCGGTAGACGTTGGGGCAGTCCTCCCCTCCGCACGTGCCGTTTCCGTTACCGGTAAGCCGGGTCAGTTCCTCACGATTCATGATCGAACCCCCTTGCCTCCGGGGCCGGCCGGCCCCTGTAGGCCATGACCGTACGGCGACCCCGCCCGAGCGTCCATGCAGGGACGCGGCTATGCGCGTTGTCGCATAAACCCGCCCAAGGATGTCGGTGATACCTGCGTCCACTTGTTCGGGCCGGTGCAGCTCGGAGGAGTCACCGGTATGGCGTCGGCCCTGGGGAGAAGTGCCTCTCGCCCGGGAGTTGTACCGGCTGCGCACGGGATCGACACCGGCTGTCGGCCGACGCAGCTACTACGGGGTGAGTGCACGCACAACGCTGACAGAAGCCGCCCTCCGCCTCCTACCCTGGCGGAGTCGTGCTGTTGCTGCTCGAAGGAGAGGCAAGGCCGTGTCACCTCGTGCCGTCCCGGACCCGTACGCCGACCCGCTGGCCTTCGGCCAGCGCCTCCAGATCCTCCGTACCCGCAGGGGACTGACCCGCGACCAGCTCGGCGGGCTGACGGGCCGGACCGGCTCGTGGGTGAAGGCGCTGGAGACGGGGCGGCTGAAGACACCGAAGCTGGAGGTCGTGCTCCGGCTCGCCGAGATCCTGCGGCTCCGGAACCTCTCCGAACTCACCGGGGACCAGTCCGCCGACGTCGAACTGTTCGCCGGCCCCGGGCATCCCCGGCTCGGCGCGGTCCGGGCGGCGGTGGACGCGCTGACGCTCGGCGACGAGCGCGAGCCCCCGCCGACCGCCCATCTGACGGCCCGGCTCGCACATGCCTGGGCGGCCCGGCACTCGTCGCCACAGCACCGCGAAGTCGTGGGAGCCCTGCTGCCCGAGCTGATCCGCGACGCGCAGGCGGCGGTACGCCGGGCGGACTCGGCCGCCGAGCGGCGCGCCGCGCAGGCCGTGCTGTCCGAGGTGTACTCGCTCTCCCAGTTCTTCATTGCCTACCAGCCGGACGCCCATCTGCTCTGGAGGGTCGCCGAACGCGGCATGGTCGCCGCCCAGGAGTCCGAGGACCCGCACACCATCGGTATCGCCGCCTGGCTGAACGCCCAGGCCCACCGCGACGCGGGCCCGGCCCACTTCGACGCGGCCGATGCCGTCACCGCCGCCGCCCTCGACCATCTGGAGCCGCTGCTCCCCGACGCGGGTGACGATGTCCTGGCCATCACCGGCGCCCTCACCTTCGAAGCCGGGTACACGGCGGCCCGCCGCAGCGACACCGGTACGGCCTGGCGGTACTGGGACCGGGCCCGTGCCATGGCCCACCGGCTGCCGGAGACGTACTTCCATCCGGTCACCAGCTTCTCCCGCGCGATCATGGGAGCCCACGCGGTCACCGTCGCCGTGGAACTGCGTCAGGCCGGGGAGGCCGTCCGGCAGGCGGCGGCCTCCGACGCCGTCGCCATCCCCTCCCGCCCCCGCCGGGCCCGCCACCGGATCGAAGAGGCGCGCGGCTATCAGCTCGACGGCCGGCCGGACGCCGCGCTCGCGACCCTGTCCCGCGCGTACGAGGCCGCGCCCGAGACCATCAGGTACAACGGCTACGCCAAGACGATCGTCCTGGAAGAGACCGAGAGCCGGAGCCCGGCCCGCCGCCCCCGGGCCGCCGAACTGGCGGTCGAGCTGGGGCTGCCGACCACGATTCACCAGTCGTGATCAGCGACCTTGCGGGGCAGCACCTCAATGGAGTGGGAGCCGACAAGCTGGGCGTACAGATACCGTTCCGGAGTCGAGGCAGAACTGGAGACGTGTATGTCGCCAACCAAGGCAATCCACACCGGTGCCCGCATTGCCCACACTCGTAAGACTCGCCATATGACGCAGCGTGAGCTGGCCCGTCGCGCGAACGTCTCGTACAGCACGGTCACCAAGGTCGAGCAGGGGATCCTCCCGGTAAGCCCGTCAGTTCTGGGCGCGCTGGCCCGAGCGCTGTCCGTATCCGTAACGGATCTTTCCGGGCAGCCGTACATCGACGAGCTGCGGAGTGATCAGCTCGATGCGTTGATAAACCCCATCCGCGAGGCGCTCGATGCCTACGACCTGTGGCAGGGCTCCGATGTGGCACCTCGGCCCGAGGCCGAGCTGTCGGCACATGCGGAAGCCCTGTGCGCGATGGTGCGGGCCGGGAACATCAAGAAGGCCGCAGCCGAACTGCCGGGACTGATCTACGAGGCGACGACCGTGGCGCACACGGTTTCCGGCAGCCCGAGCTGGGCCCGCCTCGCCAGCACCTACCGCACGGCCTACGACGTGACGACCAAACTCGGCTATCACGACCTCTGCACCGTCGCGCTCGACCGGATGGAATGGGCTTCCGAGCGGGCCTCCGATCCGATCCTGGGCGGTATGCGGCAGTACTTCCGGTCCCTGGTCTACCTGCGGGCCGGCAACTACGAGCGTGGGCAGTGGCTCGTCGATCTCGCTGTGCAGCGACTCGGCCAGGCCGACTCCGGGCGCGAGCTGGATGTCGTACGCGGCCAGCTGCATCTGGGCGCGGCTGTGCTGGCAGGCCGCAAGAAGGACCGGGATTCCGCCGAGGGGCACCTCCAGGAAGCCGAGCGGCTCGCAGCGCAGACCGGACCTGCCGAGAAGGACCACTGGTTGTCGTTCGGCCCCACCAACGTCGGCGTCCACCGCGTGAGCGTGCTCGCCGAGCTGGACCTTTACCCGGAGGCCGTGCGGTCGGCCGGGCAGATCGCCATTCCGGACCGGTGGCCACCGTCCCGGCTCGCCCATCACCACGCGGAGGTCGCGCGGGCTCAGATGTGGACGGGAGACACCAAGGCGGCGTTCAGGAACCTTCAGACGGCACGTGAGATCGCGCCGCAACAGACTCGCCACCACTCCACGGTCCGTGAGACCTATCGGGGCCTGGAGGCGGCGAAGCGCTCGATGCCACAGGCGTTCAGTGCGTTCGGGGCATGGCTCGGAATGTGACCCGGAGTAAGGCCCTGGCCGGAGCTATCAGTGAACGCTGATAGTTCCGGCTCTTCCATGTCGGCATCCTGACGGAAAGAACAGGACCCCCGCGACCGTGCTAGCGGTCCGGGGGCGTGGCCATCAACCGGGAGTTGACGACATGGCTCACCCTATCCACCGGCGCCAGAAGTTGACCGGCGAGCTGCCTTTGGCCGACGGTACCCAGGACTCCCTCCGCAGTTCCCCCGACCAGCAGGCCACCGATCGGTGGGGAGTAGCCCCCGTCGACCCGCCCGGCCAACCCCCGCAAATCCATTCCGCCTTGGCGTGGCCGCGGTATCGCTGTGGGAACTCCGTCTGCCCGGACAGTGGCTCGTCGCCGGAGGCTCGGCAATGACTGAATGCCCTGCCTCTGATTCCGGTCTCCCTCTGGAGCCGTGCGTCTACTGCGACCGGCCGGTCGAGCGGACCGAGGAGAACCTCGTCATGCTCGGGTTCTCCAGATCCGGCTCGCGCCCCTCCCTCTACGCGCACCCCGGGTGCCCCGCCCCGCGGAAGCGCCCGGCTGTGCGCTGAAGGTTCCCGTACGCGGCTGCCCCAAATCCCGCGTACGGGACGGGTCCCGGCCCCGCTGACGACCCCCGGCGCGGGGCCGGGACCACCCACCCATGGACGGCAGCACCCCGGGGGCCAACCGTCCGGCTACCGAAGGAGTTCGTATGCGGAATCCCGTTGCCGCCGTCCTCGCCCGCTTACGGGCCTCCCGCCGACACCGGCGGTACCTGGTGATCGTCCTTGTACCGCCGGGCCCGGCCACCGGCCCCCGGACCGGGACAGCGGCGGAGATCCTGCGGCAGCGGGCCACGGCCACCAGCACCGGAACCCCCGCACCGCCAGGGGCGCGACGGCTGATCGTTGCCCGGAGCGGGCTGCGGTTTCCCCGGCCCGTCGCGGCGCGTGCCGCCCGGCCCGGGCCCGCGTGGACGTGGATCCGGTGACCCGCGACGGGCTCCTCGGCCCACTGCCCGAGCCGCCCGCCGCCGACTGTCGGGTCTGTGGGCGCAGCACCACCGCACCCGTCGAAGTCCGGCCCGGGCACACCACCTGCCCCGAGCACATCCTCGACGCCCTCACCGCTCCGGGAGACCCCGCATGATCCTCAGCATCGATTTCCGGTGCAGTTCGATTGATGTCACGCACTGCGAGGCCTGCTGGCGCGAGCCGGTCGCGGTCGCCCGGGTCATGGAGACCGGGCGCGACCTGCTCTGTGCGGCCTGCGCCATCGCCAACTGCCCGCCCCGGGTTGTCCTCTTCCCGCCGCTCGGGATCTACCGGCTCACCGGGCGGCGGCTGGAGCAGGGCAAGCACGCCAAGCCCAAACCGCAACTGCCCCCGGACCCCGGCCCGCACCCGCCCAAGCCGACCCCGAAGTCCCCGCCCGGCACCCCGCCCGTCTAGGACGGTTCGGCCGCGAGCCGGTCCAGCTCCTCGCCGATCGCCTCGCGCAGCGCGTCGTGCCGGGGGCCGAGCGCGTACCGCTGGTCGCTCCACCGGTCACGGGGGTACAGCCACACCGGGCGGCCCACCAGTCCGGCCGGCTCCCAGTCGAACCGCGGCCATATATGGGCGTGCAGAAACGGGTCCGTATTGCCGAGGATCTCCAGATTGACCCGCCGGAAGGCGGGGTCCGACCGCTTGCAGGCGCGTTCGACGGCCTCCCCGAGCCGGTCCATCCCGTCGAGGAACGCCAGCCGCCTGCCCCGCGGCAGCTCCGACAGCCGCTGCACCGCCGGATCGTCCACCAGCAGCACCGAGTAACCCGGCAGGAACTGCACATCCCCGATCACGGCGAACCCGGCCGCCAGCCGCCGCAGCACCGTGGGGTTCTCGCCGCGCAGGGCGCTGCCGATCCGGTCCCGCCGCCAGTCGTCCGTCATCGGAGTTCGCCGCCCTGTGCCGGCTCCGCCCGGGGAAGGTCACGGAGAGCGGGTCCGGCATCGTCGCCCGACGGAACGACCGGTGTGTGCTGGAACCGGAGGCAGTTCATCGGCCGAACCGAAGGGAAGCCGGCCCCAGGGGCCGTCCGGGTCCGGGTGGGCGAGGGCGGGCGGAACGAAGCGGACCGGCGTATCCGGAAAGGTGTGCGACCGGACGAGAGGGCTGTGCGGCTCAGGGTCATGGACCCACCCTAGGCAGTGCAAGATCCATTGGTGTTCGGCGGCCGGGTCGGGTTCAGGAACGTCCTGCGCCACTCCACGAGGGGCCGTCGGGGGCGGTTCCGTATCCTCAATTTAACGAGACGGTACGTATCGTCTTGACATCGGGGTCGCCGTCCCGTACCTTCTTGCTCATGGGAACTCTGTGATGACAGCACGCGCCACCGCGTAGAGCCTCGCTCCGCCGTGGGCGCACCGCCACCCGTCCGTCATCACCGAAGGGGGCCCTGTCCTGCGTACCCATACCGCCCAACTGGCCGTGCACGACCTCACCAAGCGCTATGACGAGAAGCTCGTCCTCGACCGTGTCCACCTCTCCGTCCGGCCCGGCGAGAAGGTCGGGGTGATCGGGGACAACGGCTCGGGGAAGTCCACGCTGCTGAAACTGCTGACCGGCCGGGAACGGCCCGACAGCGGCGAGGTCACCGTGAGCGCGCCCGGCGGCGTCGGCTATCTCGCGCAGGCGCTGGACCTGCCCGCCGAAGCCACCGTCCAGGACGCGATCGACCTGGCGCTGACCGAACTGCGCGCCCTGGAAGCCCAACTGCGCCGCGACGAAGAACGGCTGGAGAAGGCAGGCGAGGCCCCGCTCTGGTATCCGCTCTCGCGGCCTACGAACGGCATCTCGCCCGGTACGAGGCGCGCGACGGCTACCGCGCCGAAGAGCGCGTCGACATCGCCCTGTACGGACTCGGCCTGCCCGGACTGGCGCGCGATCGCCTGCTCGGCTCGCTCTCGGGCGGTGAGCGGTCCCGGCTCGCGCTCGCCGCGACACTCGCGGCCCAGCCGGAGCTGCTGCTGCTCGACGAACCGACCAACGACCTGGACGACCAGGCCGTCGGCTGGCTCGAAGCGCACCTGCGCGAGCACCGCGGCACGGTGGTCGCGGTCACCCACGACCGCGCCTTCCTGGCCAACCTGACCAGCACGATCCTGGAGGTCGCAGAAGGGAGGATCACTCGGTACGGCGACGGCTACGCCGGCTACCGCACGGCGAAGGCCGCCGAGCGCAGCCGCCGTGTCCAGGAGTACCAGGACTGGCGGGACGAGCTCATGCGCAGCCGTCAGCTGGCCGAGTCGAACAGGGTGCGGCTCGGGGCGATCCCGCGCAGGGTGCCGATGGCGAAGTTCGGGCACGGCGCGTTCCGTGCCCGGGACCGCAGCCATGGGGCGATGGTCCGGATCCGGAACGCGAAGGAGCGGGTCGCCCGGCTGACCGCCGCTCCGGTCCGGCTGCCGCCCGATCCGCTGGTGTTCGCCGCGTCGGTGCCCACCGGCACGACCGGTACCGAGGCCGCCGGCGGCACGGTCGAGCCCGCCGCCGAGCTCATCGGCATCCAGCTGGACAACCGGCTCGACCTGCCGCGGCTGTCGCTCGCTCCCGGCGAGCGGCTGCTCGTCACCGGGCCGAACGGTGCGGGCAAGTCGACTCTGCTCGGGATCCTCGCGGGCGAGGTCCGGCCGGGGTGCGGCACGGTGCGGGTGTCCGGGAAGGTGGGGATACTGCGACAGCAGCAGGTGCCGTGGCCGTCGGACCTGAGCGTGCTCGGCGCCTTCGCCCACGACCGGCCCGGCGACCGGGAGGAGCAGCGCGACCTGCTGCTCTCCCTCGGTCTGTTCCGGCCCGCCGACCTGCGGCTGCGGATCGGCGAGCTGTCGTACGGCCAGCGGCGCAGGATCGAGCTGGCCCGGCTGGTGACACGGCCGGTCGATCTGCTGCTGCTGGACGAGCCGACGAACCACCTCTCCCCGGCCCTGGTCGAGGAACTGGAGCAGGCCCTCACCTCGTACGAGGGCGCGCTGGTGGTGGTCACCCACGACCGGCTCATGCGGGAGCGGTTCACCGGGAGCCGCCTCGAACTCGCCGGTGGGCGGCCCGTCGTGGGCGTCTGACCCGGGGAGGCCGGGCAAGAGTCGGCCCGGGGCTGTGAGACGGGGCCGCGGGACGGGGCTGTGAGACGGGGCTGTGAGACGGGGCTTCCGCGCCGACGAGCGGAAGCCCCGTCAGTACGGGTGTACGCGACGGGACCGGGTTCCGGCCGCCCACCCGGTGGACAGGGTCTTTGCCTCCGGCGGTCGCCGGACGGCCTGAGCTCCGTCTCCGAGAGGACCCGGACCCGCGTCCCGGCGGCGTCAGCCGCCCAGGTGCCGGACCCGCGCCCACAGCTCCGGCGGCAGGGTCCCCGCCTTCCGGCGGAACGCCGAGACGCGGACCTCGCGCAGTTCGTCCGTCTCCAGGAAGCTCGGGCGGCCGCGGGCGTCGCCGACCGTGCCCGGGGGGAGGGGGATCACGCCCGGGCGGCCGTCGTTGCGGCGGCTGGTGATCTTGGCGACGCGGGCCGTGGTGCCGGAGACCGCGAGGACCAGACAGGGGCGGTCCTTCGAGCCGGGACCGTCCTCGTAGGGGACGTCCGCCCACCAGATATCGCCCGGGCGCGGACGGCGGCCCCGCAGCACCGGCGGGCGGGACGGGGGGCGGCCCTCGGGCGGGCGGCGGGAGGACGTGTCCGTACGGCCCCGGCCGCTCCGCCCCCGCGCGTCGACCACCGCCACGAGCAGGGCGAGCAGCACCACGGCCCCGGCCAGATAGGGCCACCACGACGTGTTCACGGAACCGACCGTACCGAGCGGGGCCGGGTCCCGCACGGGCGGCGGGGGCGCGCCCGGCCCCCGGGCTCGCCCGCACACCGGGGCGCCACGGGCCCCGCTACCCGCTCCGTACGGCCGCCCCGGGGCAAGGGCTCCCCGCCCGGCCCGCCGTACGGCACGGGATCGGACCCCCTCCGCGCCCCGCCGCGCGCCCCCGCGCCGTCCGAATCGGTGACAGGCCAGGTGAGTTCCCCCACAACGGCCTGCCCTGGAGGAGCGGGCACCCCTTTTGCGCTTTACGCTCGACGGACCGCACGGCCAAGACCATCCCCCGCGCCCCGCGGGGCGCGTGCCGCCGGACAGCACGGACAGTCCTGTCATCCTCCCCGTCAACGGAGGTCCCAGCTTTATGAAGCTCACCGTCGTCGGCTGCTCGGGGTCGTTTCCGTCCGCGGATTCGGCCTGTTCGAGCTACCTCGTCGAGGCCGACGGCTTCCGGCTGCTCCTCGACATGGGCAACGGCGCCCTCGGAGAGTTGCAGCGCCATATCGGTCTCTACGACCTCGACGCGATCTTCCTCAGCCATCTGCACGCAGACCACTGCATCGATATGTGTGGGTACTTCGTCGCCCGCTACTACCGCCACGACGGCGGCCGCTGCCCGGCGATCCCGGTCTACGGCCCCGAGGGTACGGAAGCCCGGCTGACCACGGCGTACGCGGACACGCCGTCCCCCTCCGCGATGAGCGAGGTCTTCGACTTCCACACCCTGAAGTCCGGCAGCTTCGACATCGGGCCCTTCTCGGTCCGTGCCGAACGCGTCGCGCACCCCATCGAGGCGTACGGGATCCGGCTGGAGCACGGCGGCCGGACCCTGGCGTACTCCGGTGACACCGGTACCTGCGAGCCGCTGTACGAGCTGGCGGCCGGGGCCGACCTCTTTCTCTGTGAGGCGTCGTTCACCTACGGCAAGGAGGACGTCCCGGACCTCCACCTCAACGGCCGCGAGGCCGGTGAGATGGCGCGCCGCGCGGATGTGGGCAGACTGCTGCTGACCCATATCCCGCCGTGGACCGACGCCGGGCGGAACCTCGCGGACGCCCGTACCGCCTTCGCCGGGCGTACGGAGCTGGCCGCGGCCGGTGTGTCGTACGACGTCTGACCGCATACCCCGTGCATGCATACGGGAACGTGCATGCATACGGGAACGGCCCCGGGCAGGTGCCCGGGGCCGTTCCGCTGAGCGGGGTGGGGGAGTGCCCTACTTGGACTCCGCCTTCTGCAGCTCCGCCAGTTCCTCGTCGGACTCGCGGCCCGGCGTCGGCAGATTGAACTTGGTGATCGCGAAGCGGAAGACCACGTAGTAGACCGCCGCGAAGCAGAGGCCCACCAGCGCCAGCCCCCATGGGTTGGTCGCGATACCGAGATTCAGCAGGAAGTCGATCGCACCGGCCGAGAAGCCGAAGCCGTCGCGCATGCCCAGTGCCCAGGTCAGGGCCATGGAGACACCGGTCAGCACCGCGTGGACCGCGTACAGCACCGGCGCGATGAACATGAAGGTGAACTCGATGGGCTCGGTGACACCGGTGACGAAGGACGTCAGCGCCAGCGAGAACATCATGCCGCCGACCACCTTGCGCCGCTCCGGGCGGGCGCAGTGGACGATCGCGAGACAGGCCGCGGGGAGCGCGAACATCATGATCGGGAAGAAGCCGGTCATGAACTGTCCGGCCTCGGGGTCACCGGCCAGGAAGCGGGCGATGTCGCCGCTCTTGCCCTCGTACTCACCGGCCTGGAGCCACGGGAAGGAGTTCAGCAGGTGGTGCATGCCGACGGGGATCAGCGCCCGGTTGGCGACACCGAAGATACCCGCGCCCGCCGCGCCGGAGCCGACCAGCCACTCGCCGAAGTTGTGCAGACCGGAGCCGAGGACCGGCCAGATCAGACCGAAGACGATCGCGATGGCCAGACCCGCGAAGGCCGAGAGGATCGGGACCAGACGGCGGCCGCCGAAGAAGCCGGCCCAGTCGGGCAGCTTGGTGCGGTAGAACTTCTGGTAGAGCAGGGCGACCACGAGGCCCATCACCACACCGCCGAGGACCTTCGCGTCCACCGGGGCTTCCGTCATGACGATCTTGCCGTCGACGACCTTGGCGACCTCGGGCAGGTTCTTGTCGGTGAACTGCGCCAGGACGTTCTTGAAGACCAGATAGCCGGTGACCGCGGCCAGGGCGGTCGAACCGTCCGACTTCTTCGCGAAACCGATCGCGATACCGACGGCGAAGAGGAGCGGCATGTTGTCGAGGAGGGCGTTGCCGCCCGCCGACATATAACCGGCGATCTTCTGTATCAGCTCCGGGAAGTTCTCCCGGCCCAGCATGTCGGGCTGGCCGAAGCGGACCAGCAGCGCGGCTGCGGGCAGCACTGCGACCGGCAGCATCAGGCTGCGGCCGATGCGCTGCATTACAGCCATCGCGCCCGCGCCCTTCTTCTTCGGAGCCGCGGGGGCGGCACTCGCCGTGGACATGAGCATCCTCCAGTGGGCAAGGCGGCGCCCGGCAGCACGGCAAGGGGGACGGCGTCGCCTCAAGGGGAACGGGTACGACAGAAACCGAGCTCAGAGTGGGACCGGCCGGGGTGGCAGCACCGATGGTCTACACCACTGAGTGGTTTAGACCTGTTGTAGCACGGGTGAACGCGTCGGGGATAGATAAGAAACCTTCAAATTCTGTGGCGTGGAACATAGGTAACAATTCGGGCAATCCCTGGAGTTCGGGCCTTGGCCGAACAAAGCCCCTCCGGAGGAAGGGGAGGGGCGGAGGGGACGGGAGGGGCGGCGGAAGCCCCGACTCCGCAGGCCGGAGCCCCGGCCCCGCAGGCAAAAGCCCCGGCCCCCGCGGTGTGCGGGGGCCGGGGCCCGGGGGCCGGGCGGCGCGAACCCGTCGCGCGCCGCCCGGAGCCTGCTACTTGATGTTGTCCTTCTCCTGCTGCTCGCCCACGTCCTCCGGCTCCCGTCCCGGTGTCGGCAGATTGAAGACCGTGATCGCGAACCGGAAGATCACGTAGTACACCACCGCGAAGCAGAGCCCGATCGGAATGATCAGCCACGGTTTTGTCGCCAGGCTCCAGTTGATCACGTAGTCGATCAGACCGGCCGAGAAGCTGAATCCGTCATGGACGCCGAATGCCCAGGTCACCGCCATGGAGACACCGGTGAGTACGGCATGGATGACATACAGCACCGGGGCCACGAAGAGGAACGAGTACTCGATGGGCTCGGTGATACCGGTGACCAGGGAGGTCAGCGCCACCGAGAGCATCAGCCCGCCGACCTCCTTGCGGCGGTGCGGGAACGCCGTATGCGTGATCGCCAGCGCCGCGGCCGGCAGCGCGAACATCATGATCGGGAAGAAGCCGCTGGTGAACTGGCCCGCGGCGGGGTCGCCCGCCAGGAACATCGTGATGTCGCCGTGCACCACCGTGCCGTCCGGCTTGGTGTAGCTGCCGAGCTGGAACCAGATCGGCACATTGAGGAACTGGTGCAGTCCGATCACCAGCAGCGCCCGGTTGGCGAGACCGAAGATGCCGGAACCCCAGGCGCCGAGGCCGACCAGCCAGTCGCTGAAGTTCTCCAGGCCGGTACCGATCGGCGGCCAGATCCACAGGCAGAGCGCGGCGAAGGCGATGGCCACGAACGCCATGATGATCGGCACCAGCCGCCGCCCGTTGAAGAACCCCAGCCAGTCCACCAGCTTGGTCCGGTGGTACCGCTGCCAGAAGTACGCGGCGAGCAGGCCCATCACGATGCCGCCGAAGACCCCCGGATTCTGGTACTGGAAGAGGGTGAAGGTGCCGTCCGTGTGCCGGCAGCCCGCCGCCACCGTCTCGGAGCCCGGGGTGCAGTCGACCGGGAACTGGCGCAGCACCCCCCGGTAGACCAGAAAGCCCGCGACGGCGGCCAGCGCGGTGGAGCCGTCCGACTTCTTCGCCATGCCGATGGCCACGCCCACGCAGAACAGCAGCGGCAGCCCCAGCTCCGGATCGAGCAGCGCCCCGCCCGCGCCCGCCATCACCTTGGCGACATCGGTCCAGCCCAGCCCCTCGGCGCCGAAGACGTCCGGCTGGCCCAGCCGGTTGATGATGCCCGCGGCGGGCAGTACGGCGATCGGCAGCTGGAGGCTGCGCCCCATCTTCTGGAGCCCCTGGAAGAAGGCGCTCCACGAGGTCCGTCCCCGGGCCGCCGTACTCTCGGACGCCATCGGCACTCCTCCCCGGCCGGACGCGGCCTGGTTTGGCAGGTTGGGCAGTGTGGTGTAGACCAGTTGCGGTACCGTCGCGCTGGCCGTGATCGTCATCATTGGGTACGGGCCGGTTACTCGCCCGTGAAGTTGGGCCAACCGTGCGTTACCGTGACAAAGCGGCCGATCGCGGGCCGAGGCAGCGCCGTGCGCCCCGACGAGGGTGCCGGGGAACATCAGGGAGAACACATGGCCACCAAGGCTGAGAAGATCGTCGCCGCGCTCGGCGGAATCGAGAACATCGAAGAGGTCGAGGGCTGCATCACCCGGCTGCGCACCGAGGTCATCGACCCCGACAAGGTGGACGAGGCCGGCCTCAAGGCCGCCGGCGCCCACGGCGTCGTCAAGATGGGTACCGCGATCCAGGTCGTCATCGGCACGGACGCCGACCCGATCGCCGCGGACATCGAAGACATGATGTGACCATGTGACCTTCATGGTCGCTCGCACGAGGGCTCCCGCCGGTGACGGCGGGAGCCCTTCTGCGACCGGGGCGCGGACCGGGTGCCCGGCCGCCCGCCGCCGGGCCCCGCGCGCCCGGCCTTCGTGCCCGGTCCTTTCCGCGTCCGGCCCTTTCTGTACCCGGCCCCCGGTGTGCCCGCCGGGTCCCGCCCCCGTGGCCGCCCGCCGCCCGCCGTTCCCTCCGCCGGACGGACCGGTCCCGATCTGCCGATAGGCTCGGGACCATGTCTCGTATCGACGGCCGCACCGCCGAACAGCTCCGTCCCGTCACCATCGAACGCGGGTGGAGCAAGCACGCCGAGGGCTCCGTCCTCGTCTCCTTCGGGGACACCAAGGTCCTCTGCACCGCCTCCTTCACCGAGGGCGTGCCCCGCTGGCGCAAGGGCAGCGGCGAGGGCTGGGTAACCGCCGAGTACTCGATGCTGCCGCGCGCCACCAACACCCGCGGCGACCGCGAGTCCGTCCGCGGCCGGATCGGCGGCCGTACCCATGAGATCAGCCGTCTCATCGGCCGCTCCCTGCGTGCCGTCGTCGACACCAAGGCCCTCGGCGAGAACACCGTCGTCCTCGACTGCGACGTCCTCCAGGCCGACGGCGGCACCCGCACCGCCGCCATCACCGGCGCCTATGTCGCCCTTGCCGACGCCATCGCCTGGGCGCAGGGCCGCAAGCTGATCCGCGCCGGACGGCAGCCCCTCACCGGCACCGTCGGCGCCGTGTCGGTCGGCATCGTGGACGGCGTACCGCTGCTCGACCTCCGCTACGAGGAGGACGTCCGCGCCGACACCGATATGAACGTCGTCTGCACCGGCGACGGCCGGTTCGTCGAGGTCCAGGGCACCGCCGAGGCCGAGCCCTTCGACCGCAAGGAGCTGAACGCCCTGCTCGACCTGGCCGCCGCGGGCTGCGCCGACCTGGCCGCGCTCCAGCGCGCCGCCCTGGAGGAGTCGGCCGCCGCGTCCTGACCGCAGGCCGTGTTCTGACCGCGTCCGCCTCCGGTTCCGGTTCCCGCCCGGTCCCGGCCGCGGAGCCAACCGGCGCGGCAACCGGGCGGAGCAACCACCCGGCCCCGGTACGGCGTCCTTGGGGGCACGGGCGCACGGCGGTACACCGTGCGCCCGGCCAGCCCGGGGAGGGACCCCGGCTGTCCCGGGGGAGGAATCCGCCATGCCCGCGCGCCGCCGTATCGCCGTCGCCCTCGCCGCAGCCGCGCTCGCCGTCCCCGTCGCCACGGGATGCAGCGCCGTCGAGAAGACCCTCGACTGTGTGGACACGGTGGCGGCCGTCACCAACAGCCTCGACAACCTCCAGACCGCCGTCTCCAGTGCCGCCGAGGACCCGACGAAGGCCCGCCAGGCGCTGGAGGACATCGACAAGGAGCTGGACGAGCTGCGGGACAAGAAGGACAACGCCGACCTGGAGAAGGCGGTCAAGGACTTCGACACCGGCATCGACAACATCCGCAAGGCCATCGAGAACGGTGACAACACCGTCGACATCGCCCCCCTGCGGGACGCCGGCAAGGAGCTGGGCAAGGTCTGCACCCCCTGAGCCCCCGGGCCCCGGGCCTTCGAGTCCTTGAGTTCCCGGCCCCGGACCGCGGGCCGGCGGGCCCGGCGGCACTGCCCCGGCCGTCCGCCGCCCGGCCGTCCGCCGCCCGGCCGGGCCCGGCCCGGGTGGTCCGGCGGAAGTACGGCGGAAGTACGGCGGCCGGACCGGACGCCCCGCCGGGATACCGCCGCCCGCCCCGCCGGGATAATCGCCGCATGACCCGTATCGTTCTCGCCACCCGCAACGCCGGAAAGATCACCGAGCTGCGGGCGATCCTCGCCGCCGCCGAACTGCCCCACACCCTCGTCGGCACGGACGCCTACCCCGAGGTCCCCGACGTCAAGGAGACCGGCGT
Source organism: Streptomyces sp. NPDC003691 (assembly GCF_053981115.1). Classification (NCBI taxonomy): domain Bacteria; kingdom Bacillati; phylum Actinomycetota; class Actinomycetes; order Kitasatosporales; family Streptomycetaceae; genus Streptomyces; species Streptomyces sp. NPDC003691. Next base: position 36,700 of record NZ_JBSFNQ010000015.1, read on the forward strand.
CACCTTCGCCGAGAACGCCCTGCTCAAGGCGCACGCCCTGGCCCGGGCCACCGGACTGCCCGCCGTGGCCGACGATTCCGGCCTCTGCGTGGACGTCCTGGGCGGCGCCCCCGGCATCTTCTCCGCCCGCTGGGCCGGCACCCACGGCGACGACACCGCCAATCTGAACCTGCTGCTCGCCCAGCTGTCCGACATCGCCCCCGAGCACCGCGGCGCCCACTTCTTCTGTGCCGCCGCCCTCGCGCTGCCCGACGGCACCGAGCGCGTCGTCGAGGGCCGGATGCCGGGCACCCTCCGCCGGGTGCCCGCGGGCACGAACGGCTTTGGCTACGACCCGATCCTCCAGCCCGAGGGCCTGGACCGGACCGCCGCCGAGCTGAGCCCGGACGAGAAGAACGCGATCAGCCACCGCGGCAAGGCGTTCCGCGCGCTGGTGCCGGTGGTCCGCCAGTTGGTCGGCTGACCGGGACCGCGGCAAGTCCCCGGACACGGGCGGGCAAGGGCGGCCCGGACACACGAAAGGGCGCGGCCCCCTGAGCGGGGGCCGCGCCCTTGCACGTATGGGCCCGGTGGGACTCGAACCCACGACACACCGGACCTAAACCGGCGCCCTCTGGCCAGCTGGGGTACGGGCCCGTCGCCGCTTACTGTACTGGCTGCGGCCACGGGCTCCCGCCGGATATCGGGGACGGCTTCCGGCCGTACGGCCGGACCGTGCCTCCCGTACGGATACGGGGTCCCGCACCGCGTCCGCGGCGGCCGGTACGGGACGTTGGTACCGGCCCGGCTACGGGTACGGGACGTTGGTACCGGTACGGGACGGCGGTACCGGCCCGCGGCGGGCGGCCGGGCGCCGCGGGACTCAGATCCCCAGATCCTTGATGACCTTGGCGACATGGCCGGTCGCCCGGACGTTGTACAGTGCCCGCTCGACCTTGCCCTCCTCGTCCACGATCACCGTGGAGCGGATGACGCCGGTCACGACCTTGCCGTACAGCTTCTTCTCGCCGAAGGCGCCGTACGCCCGCAGCACCTCCTTCTCCGGGTCGCCGACCAGGGTGACCTTCAGGTCCTCCTTCTCGCGGAACTTCGCCAGCTTCTCCGGCTTGTCCGGGGACACCCCGATCACGTCGTAGCCGGCCCCGGCCAGCAGCTCCAGATTGTCGGTGAAGTCGCAGGCCTGCTTGGTGCAGCCGGGGGTCAGCGCGGCCGGGTAGAAGTAGACGATGACCTTGCGGCCCCGGTGGGAGGCGAGGGAGACCTCGTTGCCGTCCGCGTCGGGCAGGGTGAAATCGGGTGCCGGGTCGCCGGGCTGGAGGCGGTCGCTCATGCTCTTCGGATTCTCCTCGGAAGGCGGGCGTGCTGTACGCCGTCGAGCGTAATGGGGGTGCCGTGGGGTGCGGGGCCCGCCGAGCTGACAGACTGTCGATGAGGAAATGCCGGATCCGCACGGATCCGGTCCGGTCACGGAACCAACCACGGAGGCGGCGCGGTGTCGGACGCGAGGACCCCAGCGCAAATCGAGGCGGACATCGTGCGCAGGCGCGATCAGTTGGCCGAGACGCTCGACGAGATCGGGGTGCGGGTGCACCCGAAGACCATCGTCGGTGATGCCAAGGCGAAGGTCGCCTCTCAGGTGGACCAGGCCAAGGGCCGGGCGATGGACGCCGTCCAGCGCGCCGTCGGCGATGTCCGTGCCAAGTTCGTCGGCGAGGACGGTTCGCCCCGTCTGGAGCGGCTGCTTCCGGTGGCCGCGGTCGTCGTCGGCCTGGTGGGACTGCTCGCGGTCTCCTCCCGCAGGCACAAGGGCTGAGCGGCCGTGCCGGCCCGGCCCACCGCCCCCCGGCGGACCCCGTCCGGACGGGCTGCGGGTAGGTTGCACGCGTGAGCGCCAACACCACGCAGGACAAGAACGCCCAGCACGACAAGCTCCCGATCCGGATGCTGCACGACCGGGTGCTGGTCAGGACCGATATCCCGGAGGGCGAGCGGCGCTCCAGCGGCGGCATCGTGATCCCCGCGACGGCGGCGGTCGGCCGCCGGCTTGCCTGGGCGGGAGTGGTCGCGGTCGGGCAGAACGTCCGCACCGTGGAGCCCGGCGACCGGGTGCTGTACGACCCCGAGGACCGGGCCGAGGTCGAGGTGCGGGGCGTGGCGTACGTACTGATGCGGGAGCGCGATCTGCACGCGGTCGCCGCCGACCGGTTCCAGGGCTCCGAGGACTCCACGGGCCTCTACCTCTGATCCCGTACCCGTACGCCGGATCCTGATCGCCCCGCCCTGCCCTGTCCTGCCCGCCCCGGTGACCGGGATCACCGGGGCTTTTGCCTGCCCTTTGCTAAGGTAGGGGCATCCCGACGAGACGCGCCGTACCGGGTTTTCTCGCAAAGACGACGCACCCCCAGAAGTAGCTCCTGTGGAGCTTCGAACGTCTCGGAGGTGCCGTCGTGGCATGGGTTCTGCTGATCATCGCCGGTCTGCTGGAGGTCGGCTGGTCGATCGGGATGAAGTACACCGAGGGCTTCACCAAGCTGTGGCCCAGTGTGTTCACCGGCGCGGGCATCGTCGCCAGCATGTATCTGCTGGCCCAGGCCGCCAAGACACTGCCGATCGGTACGGCCTACGGGGTCTGGGTCGGTATCGGCGCCGCCGGTGCTGCGATCCTCGGTATGGCCATCCTCAATGAGCCGGTCACCGCGGCGCGGATTTTCTTCGTCTCGCTGCTGCTGGTCGCGGTCGTCGGCCTGAAGGCGACGTCCGGCCACTGACCTCCGGTCGGGGCCGCGGTTCACCCGCTCGGGCCCACGGCCGCTGACTCACGGCCCCGCGGCACGGCGGCCCATGGACCCGGTCCGCGGGCCGCCGTGCCTGCCACCCCAGTACACCGGCCGCCGGGGCGCACTTCCCGGCGGCCGGTACGCCGTTTCCCGGGCCCGGCGGCCCGGGCCCCGTACGCCCCGGCCGCCCTGCCGGGACCGGCCCCGTACGCCCGGCTCGACCAGTCCCGTACGCCCGCGGCCGTACGCCCGGCTCGACCGGTCCCGTACGCCCCCGCTCAGTACTGCCGCCGTGCCGCCCGCGGGCTCGGCATCAGCCCCGTACCCCCGTCCACCGCCGTCCCCGGCAGTTGCTGGTCCCGGAACACCCCGTCCACCGGGCCCGGCGGGACCGGCGGCCCGGCGCCGGCCGGTGGCAGCAGGTCTCCGGGGGCCACCGGCAGCGACGGCACGGTGTCCGGCGGCGGCGAGGGCCCGACGGCCGGCGGCGGCTCCACCAGCGAGCCCGGCGGCACCGGCTCCGCCTCGCGCGGCGGCCCGGCGCTCGACGGCTGCCCCGACTCCGCCCCCGGGGACGACGGCTGCGTCTCCAACGGCTCCTCGTAGGCCCCCGGCTCCAGTACCAGCTCGAAGTCCGTGATCTCGGTGCCCTCCAGCGCGTCCCCGGTGAACTGCCCCCAGATCTGCGCGGGCGCCCCGCCGCCGTTGACCCTCGGCAGGCCCATCGCCCCGTACAGCGGCTTCTGCACCCCCGTCTCCGGGTCCTGGCCCATCACCGCCACCACGGTCGCCAGCTGCGGGGTGTACCCCGCGAACCAGGCCGCCTTGTCCTCCTCCGCGGTGCCCGTCTTCCCGGCCGCCGGGCGGCCCGCCGACAGGGCTGCCGTACCCGTACCGCTCTCCACCACGCTCCGCAGCACCGACGTCGTCGTATCGGCGGCCTCCCGGCTCACCGCCTGCCGCTCGTCGCGCGCCGGGAGCCCGACCGTCGTGCCGTCCTTGCTGATGCTCGACACCAGGGTGTACCGGCCGTGCCTGCCGTGGTTGGCCAGCGTCGCGTACGCCCCGGCCAGGTCCAGCACGCTCGCGGTGGCCGGCCCCAGCGCGATCGACGGCGACGCCGACAGATCGGGGGTGCTCTCCGGCAGGCCCAGGGCGATCGCGGTCCGCTTCACCCGCGCCGGGCCGACATCCACCGCGAGCTGGGCGTAGACCGAGTTCACCGAGCGGTCGGTGGCGGTCCGTACGGTGATCGGGCCGTACGAGACGCCGTCCTCGTTCTCGGGGGCGTACCTGGCCCCGCTCCAGCCCTGGACGGGCCGTCGGTCGCTGCCGTCGTACACCGTGTTCGGGGTGATCCGGCGGCTGTCCCGGGTCCGGGCGCCCTCCTCGACCGCGGCGGTGAGCACGAACGGCTTGAAGGTGGAGCCCACCTGGTAGTCGCGGCGGGTCGCGTTGTTGACGTACTGCCGGGTGTAGTCGACCCCGCCGTACAGCGCCACCACCCGCCCCGACTCCGGGTCGATCGCCGCGCCGCCCACCCGCACATTGCGGTCCGCGGCCCGCCGGTCCGGGTCCAGCCGGTCCATGACCTGGTCGTCGACGGCCCGGACGAACGCGTCCTGCTTGGCCCGCTCCAGGGTGGTGGTGATCCGGTAGCCGCCCGCCGCCAGGGTCTTCTCGTCGACGATGCCCTCCGAGGTCAGATACTCCTCCACGGCCTGGACGACATAGCCGCGCTGCCCGGCGAGACCGGTGGCGGGCCGGGCGCTCTGCGGATCGGGGAAGACCGTGACCGCGCGTTCGGCCGGGCTCAGCCAGCCGGTCTTCACCATGCCGTCGAGCGTGTAGTTCCAGCGGGCCAGCGCGGCGGGCCGGTTCTCCGGATGAGTGGTCACGTCGAACGCGCTCGGCGCGTTGAGCAGGGAGGCCAGATAGGCGCCCTGGGCGGTGGTCAGCTTCGACACGTCCGTGCCGTAGTACGCCTGCGCCGCGGCCTGCGCGCCGTACGCGTTGCGGCCGAAGTAGCTGGTGTTCAGATAGCCCTGGAGGATCTGGCCCTTGCTCTGCTCCCGCCCCAGCTTGATGGCGATGAAGAACTCCTTCCACTTCCGTGAGAGCGTCTGCTCCTGGCCGAGGTAGTAGTTCTTGACGTACTGCTGGGTGATGGTCGAGCCGGACTGTTTGCCCTTGCCGGTCAGGGTGTTCCAGGCGGCCCTGACCATCGCCTTCGGGTCCACCGCCCGTTCGGAGTAGAAGTCGCGGTCCTCGGCGGCGAGCACCGCCCGCTGCACCGTCAGCGGGATCTGGGAGAGGGGGACGTTCTCCCGGTTGACCTCGCCGTCCAGGGCGAGCCGGCTGCCGTCCTCGTACAGATAGACGTTCGACTGGGCGACGGCCGTGGCGTTCGCGGACGGAATGTGGACCAGGGCGTAACCGGCGGCGAACGCGCCGACCAGCAGGGCGGCCACGATCACGAACCCGGCCAGCAGCCTCCGCCAGGTGAGGATCCGCCGGCGCCGGCCGGTCCGGGGCCCCTCGCCCGGACGCCCGCCCGGCGGGGGCGCCGTTCCGTCCCGCGGCCCCGGCCAGCCCCGGGCCGCCGTTTCGTCCCGGGGGGGCCGGCCCTGCTGCGGTGGCTGCTCACTCATAGGCACATACTGCACTTTTCGGTCTGCTGTTCCCCGGACCCCCACGGGTGTGGATTCCGGCGAAAACGGGTCGCGCGGCGCGGTACCCCGTACTAGGCTCCAGCGTTTTGGCACGGCGACGGTCCGGGTACGGCCCGTCGGCGGTGCACCGCACGCGGTGCGCGCCCGCCGCGTACGCGGTCCGTACGCGATACCGAGAACAACGACCGGCGCCCGGGGAGGGAAACGCACGTGCGGCTGTACGGAACCGTGGCCGTCGGAGGATTCCGCCGATACGCGGCATACCGGATCGCGACCGCGGCGGGGATCTTCACCAACACCGTCTTCGGCTGCATCATCGCGGCCACCTATCTGGCCCTCTGGGAGCAGCGCCCCCGGCTCGGCGGATACGACGCCGAACAGGCCCTGACCTACGTCTGGCTGGGCCAGGCGCTGCTGGCGGCCTCCGCGATGATGGGCGGCGGCTTCGAGAACGAGCTGATCGAGCGGATCCGCAGCGGCGATATCGCCATCGACCTCTACCGCCCCGCGGACCTCCAGCTGTTCTGGCTCGCCGGGGACCTCGGCCGGGCCGCCTTCCAGCTGCTGGGCCGCGGGGTGATCCCCGTGGTGTTCGGCGCGTTCGTCTTCGAACTCGCCCTGCCCGCCTCCCCGCTGACCTGGGCCGCGTTCCTGCTCGCGGTCTGGCTGGGGCTGGTGGTCAGCTTCGCCGTCCGGTTCCTGGTGGCGCTCTCCGCCTTCTGGCTGCTCGACGGCACCGGGATCACCCAGCTCAGCGCGCTGGCGGGGATGTTCTTCTCCGGCATGCTGCTGCCGCTGAACGTCTTCCCCGGCCTCCTCGGCGAGATCGCCCGGTCCCTGCCGTGGTCCTCGTACCTCCAGGTCCCGGCCGATGTGCTGCTGGGCACGTACCCGGGCTGGGAGCTGGCGGGCGCCTACGCCTTCCAGGCGGGCTGGGCGGCGGTCCTGCTGGCGGCCGGACGGCTCCTCCAGTCGGCGGCGACCCGGAGGGTGGTGGTGCAGGGTGGCTGAGCGGCTGGTCGCGTACGGCGACGAGGAGGGACGACGGGCGGCCCCGGCGGCTCCCGGTGACCCGGATGCCCCTGAGGCGTACCCGGACCGGGACCTGGCACCGGCACCGGACCCGGACCTGGCAACGGGCAGCGCGCCCGCCCCCACTCCCGCCGACTCACCCCCGGCGAGGCTCCCGGGACATCCGGACACCCGCCCCGGCCGCCTCCACGAGGCTGTGGCCGGGCTGCGCGCGTACGGGCTGATCACGGCCATGTGGATCCGCTCCACCCTGGCCTACCGCACGTCCTTCGCCCTCTCCCTCTTCGCGAGCTTCGCCTTCAGCGCCTTCGACTTCGTCGCTGTGGTCCTGATGTTCTCCCACGTCGACGCCCTCGGCGGCTATCCGCTCGGCGAGATCGCCTTCCTCTACGGCACCGCCTCCACCGCCTTCGGCCTGACCGACCTCTTCCTCGGCTCCACCGACCGGCTGGGGCGGCGGGTACGCGACGGCACCCTCGACACCCTCCTGGTCCGGCCCGTCCCGGTCCTCGCCCAGCTCGCCGCCGACCGCTTCGCGCTCCGCCGGCTCGGCCGGGTCACCCAGGGCCTGGTGGTCCTCGGCTACGGGCTGGCCGTCACCGACGTGGCCTGGACCCCGCTGAAGGTGCTGCTGGTTCCGGTCATGATCATCAGTGGTGGGGTGCTCTTCGGGGCGGTGTTCGTCGCCGGGGCGGCATTCCAGTTCTGGGCCCAGGACGCCGCCGAGGTGCAGAGCGCCTTCACCTACGGCGGGATCACCATGCTCCAGTACCCGCCGACGGTCTTCGCCCAGGACCTGGTGCGGGGCGTGACCTTCGTCGTACCGCTGGCCTTCGTCAACTGGCTGCCCGGCCTCTATGTACTGGGGCGGCCCTATCCGGTCGGCGTACCCGAGTGGTTCGCGTTCGCGCCGCCGTTCGCCGCCGCGGGCTGCTGTGTACTCGCCGGGCTGGCGTGGCGCGCGGGCCTCCGTACCTACCGCAGCACAGGGAGCTGACCCGTATGCCCGACACCCCCCGCCTCCCGGCCCCGACCCCGTCCCCGGTCGCCGATTCTTCCGACTCCGCCGACCCCGCCGACCCCCCGGTCATCGAACTCGACGGCGTCGAGAAGGTCTTCGACGTCCACCGGCGGGCGGGCTTCCTGCGCCGGGAGAAGCAGCAGGTAAGGGCCGTGGACGGTATCTCCTTCACGGTCCGGCGCGGCGAGATGGTCGGCTATATCGGCCCCAACGGCGCCGGGAAGTCCACCACGATCAAAATGCTCACCGGCATCCTCACCCCCAGCGGCGGCCGGGTGCGGGTCGCCGGGATCGACCCCTCGCGCGAACGCACCCGGCTGGCCCGGCGGATCGGGGTGGTGTTCGGGCAGCGCACCACCCTCTGGTGGGACCTGCCGCTGAGGGACTCGTACCGGCTCGTCCACCGGATGTACCGGATCCCCGACCTGCGGTTCCGGGAGAATCTGGACCGCTGTGTCGAGCTGCTGGACCTGGGCGACCTGCTGGACGTGCCGGTACGGCAGCTCTCGCTCGGCCAGCGGATGCGCGGCGATATCGCGGCCGCCCTGCTGCACGACCCCGAGGTCCTCTATCTCGACGAGCCGACGATCGGCCTCGACGTGGTCTCCAAGGCGAAGGTCAGGGAATTCCTGCGGGACCTGAACGCCGAACGGGCCGTCACCGTCCTGCTCACCACCCACGACCTCACCGATATCGAGCAGTTGTGCCGCCGGGTCATGGTCATCGACCACGGCAGGCTGATGTACGACGGCGACCTGGCCGGCCTGCACGAGGCGGGCGACGGCGAACGCACCCTCGTCGTCGACCTGGCGCGCGAGCTGCCGCCGCTGGAGACCGCGCTGGCCCGTACGGTGCGGGTGGAGGGGCCGCGGCAGTGGCTGGCCTTCCCGGCGGGCCGGTCGGCGGCCCCGCTGGTGGCCGAACTCGCCGCCACGTACCCCGTGGTGGATCTCTCGGTACGCGAACCGGACATCGAGGCCGTCATCGCCAGGATGTACGCGGAACGCCCCGGGAGCCGCGCCGCGGGCTGACTATCCTTTCCGTATGAGCGAACTCCCTGAGATGCGGGCCTCGGACACCGAACGTGAACGGATCGCCGAACGACTCCGGGAGGCGGTGGCGGAGGGCCGGCTCAGCATGGAGGAGTTCAACGAACGCCTCGACGCCACCTACCGGGCCCGGACCCACGGCGAACTGGAACCGATCGTCAGCGATCTGCCGGTGATCGCGTCCGGCGGCCCCTCGCACAGCCCCGCCCCGGCGGCCCCCGCGGCCGACGCCGCGCCGCAGCGCTGGACCGAGCGGATCGGCGGGAAGGGCACCTCCAAGATGGCCTTCGCCGTCTGGGGCGGCTTCGGCCGCCGCGGCCGCTGGACCGTGCCCAGGGTCTTCAACGCCTTCACCCTGATGGGCGGCGGCGAGCTGGACCTCCGGGAAGCTCACTTCGAGGACCGCGAGGTCACCATCCGCTGCTGGGCGATCATGGGCGGAATCGATGTCACCGTACCGCCCGAGGTGACGGTCGAGGTCAACGGTTTCGGCTTCATGGGCGGCTTCGGCGAGCACGGCGGCGACGACTCCTACCCCGACCCCAACGCCCCGCGCATCCGCATCCTGGGCCTGGCCCTGATGGGCGGGGTCGGCGTCCGGCGCAAGCGGACCAAGGCCGACCGGCTGAGACTGAAGGCGGAGCGCGAGCAGGAGCAGCGCGACCAGGGGCGTCTCAGCAAGGGGGACGACCACCGTCAGCTGGGCTGAACGGCATCCGGTTCCGCGCGGCGGGAACTCCGGCCGCATCCCGGGAGTCCCTGAGACAGGGACAATGTGTACGGGGTGCGCACGGACGGGTGGAGCAGGATGAACAGTACGGACCGGGAGCAAACGGAACGGCCGGACGGCCAGGGCAGGGCTACGGGCGGACCGCGCCCCGCCCGTCCCGGTCGCACCGGCCTGCCCTCCTTCGCCTATACGGAGGCGGACGCCGAGAAGCAGCGGGGCGTACGCCGCATGAAGGCGATGGCGACGGGCCTGCTGCTCTTCGTGGCCCTGGTCTTCGCCCTTGCGACCTGGGCGAAGAACAGCGGCGCGGGCCCCTGGGCGGGCTATGTGGCCGCCGCGGCCGAGGCGGGCATGGTCGGCGCCCTCGCCGACTGGTTCGCCGTGACCGCGCTGTTCCGGCACCCCCTGGGCATCCCCATCCCGCATACGGCGATCATCCCGAACAAGAAGGACCAGCTCGGTGCGTCGCTGGGCTCCTTCGTCGGCGAGAACTTCCTCTCCGAGGACGTGGTACGGGGCCGGCTGCGGGCCCTGGGGATCGGCCGCAGGCTCGGTCTGTGGCTCTCCGAACCGTCCCATGCGGACCGGGTGACCGCCGAGCTGTCCACGGCCCTGCGCGGGGCGCTGACGGTCCTGCGGGACTCCGATGTCCAGGCCGTGGTCGGCGAGGCGATCACCCGCCGGGCGAACGCGGTCGAGATCGCGCCCGGTGTCGGCAAGACCCTGGAGAAGGTGGTCTCCGACGGCGCCCACCACAAGTCCGTCGACCTGATCTGCGCCCGCGCCCACGACTGGCTGGTGCTGCACGCCGACTCCGTGATGGACGCGGTCGAGGGCGGGGCGCCGGGCTGGACGCCGAGGTTCGTGGACCGCAAGGTGGGCGAGCGGGTCTACCGCGAGCTGCTCCGCTTCGTCACCGAGATGCGCGATATGCCGGGCCACCCGGCGCGCGGTGCCATCGACCGCTTCCTCACCGACTTCGCCGCCGACCTCCAGTCCGACACGGAGACCCGGGCCCGGGTGGAGCGGATGAAGTCGGACCTCCTCGCCCGTACCGAGGTCCAGGACATCATCGCCTCGGCCTGGTCCTCCGTCCGCGCCATGATCATGTCGGCGGCCGAGGACGACCGGAGCGAGCTGCGTCTGCGGGCACGGGCCTCACTGCTGAGCCTGGGCGCCAAGCTGGCGACGGACGAGCGGCTCCAGGGCAAGCTGGACGGCTGGATCGAGGATGCGGCGGTCTATGTGGTCACGACCTACCGCGGCGAGATCACCTCGCTGATCTCCGACACCGTGGCGAGCTGGGACGCCGAGCACACCTCCCGCAAAATCGAGGCGCACATCGGCCGGGACCTTCAGTTCATCCGGATCAACGGCACGGTGGTCGGCGCACTGGCCGGCCTGCTGATCTACACCGTGGCGCACGCGCTCGGCGGCTGACCCGTCCCCGTACGGAAAATCCCCGCCCCGGTTGAACCACCCCGGGCCCCCGCCCGTTCTTCCGGCAGAGGGCCCATCACGACCCGGGCCCTCCGGGTACTGCGGCGACCGGCTCTGTCCCCCCGGCCGCCGCGGGCGTCCCGTTCCCGGCGGCCACCAGGCCACCCCCCGAGGCCGGCCGCCGGGAACGGGGAGAACCGGCTACTTCTCGCCGGGAGCTACATGGATGTCCAGGATCCCGCTCGCGGTGACGGGGGCCTTGCCCCCCTTGAACGTCACCCGGTAGTGAATCCGGTCGTCGCCCTCGAAATCGGCATTGGACGTATAGACGATCGCCCCGTCCTTCACCGTCGCGGTCCCACTCCCGGGCCCGCTCTCGACGGCAACCTGCACATCCCCGTCCTCGAACGCCTGGACCAGCGGTTTCCCGGTCCCGTCGGGAAGGTTCACGGCGTCGTTCTCCAGCACCGCGACCGTCAACTCCTTGGCGGTCCGGGCCTGCCCCTCGTCGTCCCGCAACAACAGACTCCCCTGATCAGAGCCCGTGGCGGACGCCTCGGCAGTACCCACTCCCGTGCTTCCCGGCGCCGTGTCCTCCTTTCCAGCCGTTTCCACTCCACAACCGACCAACGCCCCCAGCAGGGCGGCAACCCCGACAGTGGTTAGAGCGATGCGCCCACGCGCATATATCGGCGACATGTGCACCCCAAGACAGACAGAACCGAACCGAGAGGGCTGAGCATGGCGTTCCGGACGGGGAAACGGGGGGTGATGGGTGCAGATGATGCCGAGTCGTGATGAAGCCGATGCACTCAGCGATCACAAAGTGCCCATTTCAGGCCAGAAAGATTCTCGCCGGCTCGATCGTTTGATCGGGCCGGCGAGCGCTTGAAGGCGCGTGGTGCAGCGCCGGCTTGTCCTCCACCTGCGGTGGTTCGTTCGACGCCTGGAGGCTTACCACAAACCTGATGCCCTGTCAGGCAAAGTGGTGAGGTGGTTACCCTGTGGCGATCGTCGAGTAGGTCCACACGTCGGCGGGCATCCCGTGCTGAAGTCGCCAGGTGATGCCCATGGGTTTGTTGCCCTGGTGGGAGACGTACTGCGCTGGCCCGAGCAGCATCCAGGGCTGGGGGCCGCCGATGTCCGTCTGCTTGTAGCGGCGCACGAAGGGGAGGATGTGGGAACCTTCGGATCGGTGGTTCTGGTACCGCTTTCCGACCGTTGTGGTCTCTGAGGTGTTGTTCTGGGTTTCCCAATGGAAGAGGGAGTCGCTCAGGGCGTAGTCGCGGTAGCGCGTCTGGGGCGAGAAGTCCTTCTCATTCTTTTCGAGGGTGATGAGAAGGGCATCAGTCGCGATCCTGGGGCACCAGCGGACACCCTCCCGAAACTCTCCTGGTTTACGACTTCCGATAAATGCTTCGCCGAGGCCAGACAGGATCTCTTCGCGGTTATAGGACGCGTGCACGAAAAGAGGTACCTCGGCCAGCGGGCCATCTAGTGGGATGGGCAGGTGGTCGACCTTGTCGAGCACGTGAGCCAGGACCTGACGGAGTTCCCCGCGGAAGTCATGCTGCGGCTTGAGGAGGTCAAACCCCTCCTGGTAGCTGGCGAAGCCGCCCAGCGGCCAGAGCGAGAAGAAGAACATCCGAGCGTAAGCCTGTTCGCGGTCGCCGAGCTCCTCGTATGTAGGGGCATCGTCTTCGAGGAGTTGGCTGTAGGTCGCTGCGCGGGCGGGATCGTCGACGTGGAGGAAGGCCGGAATGCGTTTCAGCAGTTTCTCCTCACCCTCCAGGGCCGCGGTGTCGAGCAGTTGGGACCGGCGCAGCAAGTTTGTCCAGGAGCTCTTCTCGCTGCGGTAGATCTCCTTGATTTCGCGACCGCTTTCGCGAAGGTAGTCCGCTAGTTGCGACTCTCGGTACCTTCCCACCTCGGTGGCCAGTTGGTTTACGTTGACGTTCAGCTGGCTCCGAATATTGTCGATGATGAGACTCTTTGCCTTGGGCTCCAGGATGATCTGGCATCCCGAGGGGAGTTGCGGGAAGCCTGCCTCCATGCTGGCGATCAAGCGCTTACGAGTGAGGTTCGTCAGCGCCCGGAACTGTTCCTCGAACCTGAACTCCTTGCGGTGCTGGCCAATGAAGTCCAGGACGGTGAGCACGGCCTTTTCATCACTCCTGCGTAGCCCCCTCCCCAACTGTTGCAGGAAGACGGTTGCGCTGGCGGTCGGGCGAAGCAGGAGAAGCGTGTCAACGTCAGGGACATCAAGCCCCTCATTGAAGAGGTCAACCGAGAAGATGACCTGGATTTCGCCGGCGCGCAAGGCGTCAAGCGCCTCTTTGCGTTGCTGGCGAGGGGTGGCTCCAGAGAGGGCGATGGCACGGAAGTTGGCTTGCCTAAAGGACTCCGCCATGAACTCCGCGTGTGCCACGGACACGCAGAAACCCAGAGCGCGCATCGCGTGGGGGTCGCTGACCTTGTCCAGTACGGCCTTGATGACCAATCGGGCGCGCGCGTTATTCCCTGTGAAGAGGTTGCTCAGTTCGGAGGCGTCGTATGAACCGCGCTTCCAGGAGATGGCTCCCAGATCCGTGTTATCAGTGATCCCGAAGTAGTGGAAGGGGCTCAGCAGATCGTTCTCTAGCGCTTCCCAGAGTCGAAGCTCTGCGGCGATCCGCCCATCGAAGAACTCATCCTGAACGTTTCTGCCGTCCATGCGCTCAGGTGTGGCGGTGAGACCCAGTAGTTCGATGGGAGTGAAGTGATCGATGATCTTCTTGTAAGTCGGGGATACGCCATGGTGGAACTCATCGATCACGATGACATCGAAATGATCGGGTGCAAACCCGTCCAGGTTTTGAGCGTGTAGGGATTGGACGCTGGCGAAGAGGTGATTCCGCTCTTTCGGGATGATCCCGCTATGCATTTCTTCGCCGAAGTTGGCGTCGGTGAGTACATCCTGATAGGTGCGCAGAGACTGCCGCAGGATCTCCTGTCGATGGGCGACGAAGAGTAGGCGCAGATCTCGGCCGTGCTGTTTGCGCAGGTTTTTGTAGTCAAGCGCAGCCATCACCGTCTTGCCGGTACCGGTGGCCGCGACCAGCAGGTTGCGGTGTCGGTCATGAACGACCCGCTCCACGTCGAGCCGCTCCAGCATGTCGCGCTGGTGAGGGTAGGGGCGTACCTCCAGCCCTGACAGGGTGATGTGGGGGCCTGTTGAGCTACCCGTCGTGCCCCGACTGGCCTGCTGGAGCGCTTGGTCGACCCGATCGGCATCTTTCTGGGGGTCGTACGCCTCGAATGCTCGCTCGCTCCAGTAGGAATCGAAAGTGGCGGTGAACTTGCGTAGGACGTCCGGGGTGGTCACTGAGGAGAGGCGTACGTTCCACTCCAACCCATCGAGGAGTGCCGCCTTCGACAGGTTGGAGCTGCCCACGTAGGCCGTGTCGTAGCCGCTGTTTCGCCTAAAGAGCCATGCCTTGGCGTGGAGCCGTGTCGCCCGAAGCTCGTAGTTGATCTTTACTTCGGCGTTGAACTTATCGACCAGTTTGTCGAGGGCGCGGCGCTCTGTCGCTCCGATGTAAGTCGTGGTGATGACACGGATGGGGACGCCGCGGGCGTGGGCGGCGGTCAATGACTGCTCCAGCACACGAAGGCCGTGCCATTTTACGAACGCACACAGCAGATCGACTCGGTCGGCGGTTGCCAGTTCGGCTCGCAACTCAAAGCCGAGACTTGGGTCGTCGGGAGAGTTGGTGATCAGGGCTGCATCGGACAGCGGGGTCGCTGGCCGGATGGCAAAGACACCCTTCTCTTCCTGCTCTGCCAGAGCGAGGAGTTGGCGGGGGCCAGCGGCAATACGGTCGACGGTCAGTGAGAGATCCGACCAGCCTTGCACATCGGTCAGTGATGCGATCGCTTCGAGGATGTGGTTGGCAGCTTCGACCTGATCGTCATGCTTCAACTGCTTCAGCGCATGATGTACCGAAGTGGCAATGTGTCGGGCGAGGATATGGGGCGTTGACTCTGCGCCGACCTCGTCCTCGATGATCCGCCAGTCGTCCATGCTGCGGAGACGGGCCAACTGCTTCTCCAGCCGCACCGTGATGAGCTGTTCGTACAATCCTGCAACTGGTTCGCGACCATCGGTGATGCCTGGCATAGCGCTGTGTCCCCCCGGACCTGTCCGTGTCGACTGCAACGATGCTAGACATATCAGGTATCACCGACAGCCGGACGGGAATCAGCTACTGCCGTGGCACTCCCGGTACACCGCCCCCGAGCCGCACCAGCACGGCGCCCCCTTCGGCGGGGGCCAGGGGAGGGCGCGGCCGCGGGCCGCCAGGGTGGTGGTGTATTGGGGGAGCAGGGCCGGGTTCGTGGGGGTGGAGGCTTCGGCCGCGGCGAAGGCCTCGTAGGAGGGGACCGTGGCCGTGACGATGCCCAGGTTGGCGGTGCCGGTGGAGGACAGGTCGCGCAGGGACGACTCGATGGACGCCAGATGGCCCTCGTGGGAGGGGTACTCGGCGGCCAGGGCCGGATGGGCGGCCAGGAGTTCGGTGAATTCCGCGGCCGGCCAGTGGAGGACCGCCACCGGGAAGGGGCGGGAGAGCGCCGAGCGGTAGGAGCCCAGTTCGGAGCGGAGGCGGGCGATTTCGGCGCGGAGTTCGGCCGGGTTGTCGGAGCCCAGGGCCCAGAGGCGGTTGGGGTCGTGGAGTTCGTCGAGGGAGATCGGGGAGTGGGCCGTGTGGACCTTGTCCGCGAGGCGGTCCCATTCGTCGTGCGGGCGGCCCAGCAGCCTGCGGACCCGGTGGCGGCCGGTCAGCAGGGGCTGGGTGTCGTAGGGGATGTCGTCGTCGCCCGGGGTGAGCAGCAGGGTGATGCCCTCGGTGAAGCAGGCGTGCGACTCCTCCAGTTCGTCGTGCGACTCCAGGGTCTCCGCGATCGTCTCCCACGGCGCCGGGTCCGCCGGGGCGGCCGAGCGGATGCCGGTGATCAGGGCCCGGGCCTCGGCCTCGTGGCCGTACTCCCAGAGGTTCGAGGCCTGGAGGGCCTTCACCAGCAGGGGGTGCTCCGGGTCGGCGGCGAGGAGGCCGTCGTAGAGGGTGGAGGCGCGTTCACGGTCGCCGGCCAGTTCGAGATGGGCCGCGGCGCGGAGCAGCAGGGGCTCCCGGTCCTCGGGATACTGCTCCGCGGTGCGCAGCAGACGCTCGGCTTCGGTGGTGTGGGCGGCAGGCGTGTCGGGGCGCATGGGTGACACCGTACTGCCGCGCGCCGGGCGGGCGGCCCGGGGCCGGGACGATCGCGGGCGGGAATCGAGTGGTGTGCGGCCCTGGTGACCTGTCGCGCCCGCGCCTATCGTGCGCCCGTGCGGATACGGCAGCAGCGGCCCCATCGGATGCCCGTCCTCGTCCAGGGGCGCGCGAGCCGCGCCCGGGCCCGGGCCGCCCGGGTGCTCCGGGGCGCCGCCGAGGCCGCTGTGACCTTCGGAATCGTCGTGCTGCTCCTTGTCGTCCACCAGCTCTGGTGGACCAACCGGCAGGCCCGCGCCGGTGCCGACCGCGCCGTACACGCCCTGGAACGGGAGTGGGTGGTGGAGGAGAGAGAGGGAGGGGAGGGGGAGGAGGTGAAGGAGGAGGTGAGGGAGGAAGCACGGGAGGTGGGGGACGTGCCCCGCCGGGAACGCGCCTACGCCGTCATCCGCATCCCCCGTCTCGGCGTCACCGCCCCCGTCGCCCGCGGTGTCACCAGGAAGGGTGTCCTCGACAAGGGGTACGTCGGTCACTACCCCGGCACCGCCCCGCCCGGCCGCCCCGGCAACTTCGCCCTCGCCGGGCACCGCAACACCCACGGCGAGCCCTTCCGCTACATCAACCGCCTCCGCCCCGGCGACGAGATCCGGATCGAGACCCGGGACGCGGTCCATGTCTACGAGGTCGGGCGGCACCTCGCCCGTACCTCCCCCGGGGACACCGGGGTGATCCGCCCCGTCCCCCGCTCCCGCACCGTCGCCGGCGCCGGATACCGCGAACCCGGCAGCTATCTCACCCTCACCACCTGCACTCCCGAGTTCAGCTCCGCCTACCGTCTGATCGTCTGGGGAGAACTCGTCTCCACCCGCCCCCGGCAGCCCTGAGCAGCCGGTACGCTGAGCCGACGGACCGCAGGCGGAAGGGAGGCACCGATGGACGCGCACAGCCGCGCCGGCCGGGCCTTCCACGCGGTCCTGCTCTCCCTCGTCCTCGTCTTCGACGTCCTCCTCACCGACGGCTCGGGCGCCGGTTTCTCCGCCGCCCTCGCCCTCGCGGCCGCCGCCACCGCCGCGGCGGGCTCCGCGCTCGTCGTCTGTGCCGTGATCAGCGCCCGCTCCGCGCCGCCGGTGCCCCGCACCCGCGTCCGTACCGCCATCCGCGACCGCGAGCGCCGTACCGCCTTCCTGCCGCAACGCGACCCCGACGCCCGGGGGCGCACCAGGCCCCGGGCCCCCGGCCGGGCCCTCCGGGCAGCGGCCGTGTAGTCGTCTCTCTCCCTCCACGGGTGCTGCCGTATATCCGCATGTCCGCCGAATCCGGCGTATCTGACATATCCGGCTGTACGAGACCCCCGGAGGGCTCTCCTTGTCCGTCTTCGCCCAGCTGGTCGAGCGCCTCGCCGACCTCCTCGCCCCTCTGTTCCACGGCTCCGCCACCGCCGCCGCCATCGTGCTCTTCACGGCCCTCGTCCGGCTCGCCGTCCATCCCCTCTCCCGCGCCGCCGCCCGCGGCCAGAAGGCTAACGCCCGGCTCGCGCCCCAGGTCGCCGCCCTGCGCAAGAAGCACGGCAAGAACCCGGAGCGCCTCCAGCGCGCCCTGCTCGACCTCTACGCCAAGGAGAAGGCGTCACCCCTCTCCGGCTGCCTGCCCAGCCTGTTCCAGCTCCCCGCCTTCTTCCTCCTCTACCACCTGTTCTCCAGCGGCAGCATCGGCGGCGAACCCAACGCCCTCCTCGACCACACCCTCCTCGCCGCGCCCCTCGGCGGCCGCTGGCACGAGGCCCTCGCCGACGGCGGCTTCTTCGGCGACCGCGGCCTCGTCTATCTCGCGCTCTTCGCGCTCGTCACCCTGGTCGCCGTCGTCAACTACCGGCGGACGAAGCAGCAGATGGCATCCGGCCCCGCGGCCCTCGGCGACACGCCGCTCCCCGGCGCCGCCGCCATGACGAAGCTGCTGCCCCTGCTCTCCTTCGGCACCCTGATCACCGTCGCCGTCGTCCCCCTCGCCGCCGCCCTGTACATCGTGACCAGCACGACCTGGAGCGCCGCCGAACGCATCCTCCTCTACCGCGACATGCCGGCCGCCGGCGCGCTCGCCAACCCCCTGTGACCCCCTTGCCCGCCGTTGCGCCGGAGGCCCGTCCCAGGGAATGAACGCGGTCTTGCGGAGCGTTCCGGACATCTTGGAAGATCAACAGCACTCGATCCTCCGAAGGCCCGCCGATGGCCGCTGCCCATCGTCCGGACGCGTACGGGAATCAACGCCATCAGGCCGACCAGAAGAGGCCAGGAGAGAGACACCATGAGACTGCTGCGGATCGGCGCGGCGGGCGCCGAACGTCCGGCACTGCTCGACCAGGACGGAACGACCCTCCGCGATCTGACCGGACTCGTCGACGACATCGACGGCGATGTGCTCGCCGACCCGTTCACCCTCGACCGGATCCGGGCCGCCGCGGGCGCGGGCGTACTGCCCGTCCTCGACGCCCTCGGCGAGGTACGGGTCGGCCCGCCCGTCGCCCGGATCGGCAAGGTCGTCTGCGTCGGGCTCAACTACCACGACCACGCCGCCGAGACCGGTGCCGAACCACCCGCGGAACCCGTCCTCTTCCTGAAGGCGGCGGACACGGTCGTCGGCGCGTACGACACCGTTCTCGTCCCGCGCGGCAGCACCAAGACCGACTGGGAGGTCGAGCTGGCCGTCGTCATCGGCCGTACCGCGCGGTACATCGGCGACGACGAGGACCCCCTGGCGTACGTCGCCGGATACGCCGTCGCGCACGACGTCTCCGAACGCGCCTTCCAGCTGGAGCACGGCGGCACCTGGGACAAGGGCAAGAACTGCGAGACGTTCAACCCGCTCGGCCCGTGGCTGGTCACCCCGGACGAGGTGCCCGACCCGCAGGCCCTCGGGCTCCGGCTCCGGGTCAACGGCGAACTGCGGCAGAACGGCTCGACGGCGAACCAGATCTTCCCGGTCGCGGACGTCGTCCGGTACATCAGCCGCTTTATGACGCTCTACCCCGGCGACGTCATCAACACCGGCACTCCGGCCGGGGTCGCCCTCGGCCGGGGCGCCGACGCGCGCTATCTGCGTGCCGGGGACGTCGTCGAGGCGGAGATCGACGGGCTGGGCCGTCAGCGGCAGACCCTGAAGGACGCCTGAATCCGAAGGACGCCTGAATCCGAAGGACGCCTGAATCCGAAGGACGCCTGAATCCGAAGGACGGCTGAATCCGGAGGACGGCTGATCCTGAAGGGGAAGGGGCGGCTCCGGAGGACGCCTGGCGCAAGGGGGGTGTGAGGGCGGGAGGAACCGCCCTCACACCCCCGACGGCGTCCGCGTCGTCGCCAGGAACCGTTCCAGCGCCTCGACGGCCAGCGCATGGTCGTCGAGGTGCGACAGACCCGAGACCGTCACCGCCCCGATCACCCCCGCCCCCGCCACCGCCAGCGGGAACGAGCCGCCGACCGCCGCATAGCGCGCCGGGGCGAGCCGCGCGGCCTCCTCGAAGCCCACGCCCCGGGACCGGTACCGGGCCGCCACCAGCAGACTGCTCTCCCCGTACCGCGCCACCACCCGCCGCTTCCGGTCGATCCACGCGTCGTCGTCCGGGCTGGAGCCCGGCAGTGCCGCGTGGAAGAGCTGCTGGCCGCCCCGCCGGATGTCGACCGCGACCGGGGCGTTGCGCAGCCGGGCCATCTCCACCAGCAGAGTGCCCAGCGCCCAGGCGTCCGAGTGGGTGAACCGGTCCAGTACGAGCCGCCGCTCCTGCGCGCACAGCTCCTCCACCCCCGGACCGTCCGTGGCGGCACCGGTGACCGGCCGCACCACGGTCGGCTCGTCCGGGCCGGATGCGGCGGGCGTGGCAGCGGTCATACGGTCGGCACCTCCACGGTGATGCCCTCACGGGCGGAACGACGGGCCGCTTCCAGGATGGCCATGGTCGCCGTCGCCTGCTCGGCGGTGACCGGCGGCGGGGTCCCCTCCCGCAGCGCCCGGGCGATCAGCTCGTAGTACGCCGGATAGTCACCCGGCACCGTCGGGACCGGCCGCCCGCCGCCCGTATCCGCCGGCTCCCCGGCACCGATCCGCCCCCACCGGGACTCCTCCACCACACCCCACGGCTCGCCCCGCACCGGCCGCCGCCCCGCCCGCAGCGCAGCCTCCTGCGGGTCCAGGCCGTGCACGGTGTACCCGGCCCGCGAGCCCAGCACCCGGAAGCGCGGGCCGAGCTGCGCCGCCGTCGAGCTGACCCACAGATGGGAGCGGACGCCGTTCGCATGGGTGAGGGCGAAGAAGGTGTCGTCGTCGGCCTCCGCGCCGCCCCGCCGTACATCGGACTCCGCGTACACCCGGACCGCCGGGCCGAACAGGGTCAGCGCCTGGTCGACCACATGGCTGCCGAGGTCGTAGAGGAGCCCGCCGATCTCCTGGGGGTCGCCGGACTCCCGCCAGCCGCCCTTGGGCTGCGGCCGCCACCGCTCGAACCGCGACTCGAAGCGCTGGACCACGCCCAGCTCGCCGCTCGCCACCAAGTCGGCGACGGTCAGGAAGTCGCCGTCCCAGCGGCGGTTCTGGAAGACGGAGAGCAGCAGTCCGCGCGCGGCGGCCAGCGCGGCCAGCTCACGGACCTCGGCGGCGGTCGCGGCCGGCGGCTTGTCGACCACGACCGCGAGCCCGGCCCGGAGCGCGGCGGTGGCCAGGGGGACGTGCGTCCGGTTGGGCGACGCGATGACGACGAGGTCGAGTTCGCCCGCCCGGCGCCACAGCCGGTCGGCGGAGGAGGCGATCCGTACCCCGGGGAACGCGGCCCGCGCCTGCTCCTGCCGGTCCGGAGCGGAGGTGACGACCGTGTCGAGGACGAGGCCCTCGGCAGCGGCGATCAGCGGGGCGTGGAAGAAGGAGCCGGCCACGCCGTAGCCGATGAGCCCCACGGAGAGAGGGCGGCCGGTGCTGGTGCCGCGGTCGGGGCCGGTGTCCGTATCGGTTCCGGTCGTCGTTCCAGTCGTCATGGGCGTCACTTAAGCAACGCTGTTGCCAAAGCGCAAGCAAGGGCGAGAATGGGGGAGTGGAAGAGAGCAGCGGGGGCGGATCGCGCCCCGATCCGGGGGCGATGGCGGCCGGTGGCGGGGACCGGGACGGACACGGACACGGGGACGGCCGTACGGAGCCGGGCCGGAGGAGTTCCGGCCGTACGGCTCCGGCCGGCGGGGGTCCGGCCCCGGCGGAAGCGGAGGGCGCACGGCGAGGCGGTACGGCTCCGGGCGGCGGCGGCGGTACGGGCCCGGGCGGTACGGGCGCTACGGCTGCGGGCAGCTCCGGCGGGACCGGCTCCGGGCGGGCCGCCGCCGCGGTCTCCGCCGTCCCTGCCACTGTCGCTGTCCCTGCCGCTGTCGTCGCTGCCGTGCCCGCCGTCGCCGCCGTTGCCGGGAGCCGCGGTGGAGCCAATCTGCCCGCCCTGCGCGAGCACAACACCGCCCTGGTCCTCGCCCTGCTGCGGGCCGCCCGTGACCGTGGGCTGAGCAGGGTCGGGCTGGCCGCGCGGACCGGGCTCACCCCCCAGGCCGTCAGCAAGATCGTCGCCAGGCTGCGGGCGGACGGCCTGGTCGCCGAGGCCGGGCAGCGCGCTTCCACCGGCGGCAAGCCCCGGACCGTCCTCCGGCTGGTCCCCGGCGCCCGCCATGCCGTGGGGCTCCACCTCGACCGCGACGAGCTGACCGTGGTGCTGGTGGATCTGTACGGAGCCGTGGTCGCCGCCCGGGTGACCCCGCTCGACCTGGGCGCGGGCGCCGCAGCCGTGGTGGAGCGGGCGGCCGCGGAGGTGGAGGCACTGCTCGCCGCGGAGGCGCGGGGGGCGGTGCTCGGGGTGGGCGTGGCGATGCCGGGGCCCCTCGACCACGCGGCCGGGATCACCCGCC
The DNA here is from genome assembly GCF_053981115.1 of Streptomyces sp. NPDC003691. NCBI lineage: Bacteria > Bacillati > Actinomycetota > Actinomycetes > Kitasatosporales > Streptomycetaceae > Streptomyces > Streptomyces sp. NPDC003691. Next base: position 58,591 of record NZ_JBSFNQ010000015.1, read on the forward strand.
GGGTCACCCGTTTCCCCGAATGGGACGGCTACCCCCTGCGGGACGCCGTCGCCGCCCGGCTCGCCATGCCGACCGTCCTCGACAAAGACACCAACGCGGGGGCCCTCGGGCTCGGGCCGGGAGCGGTATCCGGGGACTCGTACGCCTATCTGCACCTGGGCACCGGCCTCGGCGCCGGACTCGTCCTGGACGGCACGGTCCACCGGGGCGGCCGCACCGGCGCCGGGGAGTTCGGCCACCAGGTGATCGAACTGGACGGACCCGTCTGCGGCTGCGGACGGCGCGGCTGCATCGAGGCACTCTGCCTGGCGGCCGTCGCCCGCGGCGACCTCGCCGGGGCCGCCCGGATACTCGGCGTCGGAGCCGCGAACCTCGTCGCGCTCCTCGATATCGACCGGGTGCTGCTCGGCGGCCGGATCATCGAGAGCGACGGAGCGGTGGCGGAGCTGTTCGTCGACGAGGTGCACCGCCGCGCCGGTATCCCGGTCGCCCTCGCGAACGGCGGCCCGCACCTGGTGGCCCGGGGCGCGGCCGAACTCGTCCTCGCGCCCCTTTTCGGTACCGCTCCGGCCGTCCGCGGCTGACGTCGGGCGGCGGCGTTCCCGGGGCGGCCCGCGGCGGCCGGATGCCGCCCGGCGGCCGCCCCCGCCCGTCGCGGCCGTGCCCGCCCCGGCCTGTCGCTGCCGCGCCGTCGCTGCCTGCCACCGCCGGGGCCGTGCTCGTCCCCGCCCAGTCGCGCCGCTCGCCCGCTTACCACCGGCCGGTAAGTCGGAAAGTCGGACAATACGCTGAAGGGGCGGATTCGCCAGGCCTTCCGGTCCGTGCCGGGTCGTGGCGTCCGGCCGGGCGCGGGCCCGGGTGCCATCGTCGGGGCAAGTCCCCGTTCCCGAGCACAGAGGCCGATGCACCCCATGCGAACGCGTACCGCTCTCGCCGTCGTCGCCGCGACCGCGGTCGCGGCCGTTCTGCTGACCGGAAGCCCGGCGCTCCCCGCCGCGGTGGCCGGTGTCCCGGCGCTTCCCGCCGTCCCGCAACCCCCCGCCGCCACCGCCCCGCCCGCCGGCCGCCCCGCCCCGGCGGCTACCGTTCCCGCCGCCGCGGGAACCCGCCCCGCCCCCGCGGTGACGGTCCCCGCCGTCCCCGCTCCCCGCGCTCACTCCGCCGGCACCCCCCTGGTCCTGGCCGCGCGCGCCGAGGGCCGACCGCCCCATACCGGAATCAGCGGGATCAGCGGGATCGCGGGCGACCGGGCGCCCGTCGGCTGCGGGTCCGCCACCGGCGGGGCCTTCCCCATCGCCACCCGGCTGTACGGCGGTCCCGATGTGCACCACACCGGCGCGGGCTTCGAACCGTGGGCCGTGGAGCTGGCCAACACCACCGGCCGCGCCTGCCGCGAGGTCCACCCCGTCCTCGTCTTCGCCGCCCGCGACCGGGGGCTGACCCCGGCCCGGATGATGCTGGAGTTCTACGACCCCGGCGCCGCCCGCTGGCGTACCGCACCGCTGGAAGCCACCGACGAGGACGAGGTCGTTGCCGTGCTCGGCACCCGGCGGGCAGGCGGCGGCGGGGGCTTCACCGTCGCGGCGCGCTCCGCCGTCACCGTCAAGGTCCGGCTCGCCCTCACCGGCGACACCCCGCCCAACCAGGTCACGGTCAATGCGGCCGTGGTCCAGCGGCGCGGCGACGACGGCGACTGGGTCGGGGAGTCCGGCGACTACCGGTTCGCCGTCCTGAAGGACCGGGGGACCGGCGCCACCGTCACCCGTGACGAACTGGCCACCACCGGCACCGGCTCCACCCTCCGGCTGGCCGCCGCGCTGGGGATGGTGCTGGGCGCGGGCGGAGTGCTCGTCCTGCTCTCCCGGGGATTGCGCCGGGCCCGGGGCTGAGCCCCGGCCGGCCCGGCCACCGGCCCCGACCACAGCCCCGGCGAACCCGGCCCGCGCGCCCGCACGGCGCCCCGCGCGGCGGTCCGTCCGCCGGTGACCAGGTCCGATCCCCGGCCGCTCCCCCGCGCTCGCCGCGCGGCCGCCGGACGACCGGGGTGATGATCAGGGCTCGAACAGCAGGCCGGGTGCTGACTAGGCTGTCGGTGTCGGGGGACCACAGAGCCGTGCCTCCGGCATCCCGCACATCGCGTACGGGGACACGGACACCCGTCCGGCCGCCCGGCCGGTCCCGGATCCCGTGACCGGATCCGTACGCCCCACGCACGGCAGGAGCCCCCTTGATGGCAGAGCGCAAGCCGATCGAATCCTGGCTCACCGACATGGACGGTGTCCTGATCCACGAAGGTGTGCCGATCCCGGGCGCCGACGCCTTCATCCGCAAGCTCCGGGAGACCGGGAAGCCGTTCCTGGTACTGACGAACAACTCCATCTACACGGCCCGCGATCTGCACGCCCGGCTGGCCCGGATGGGGCTGGACGTACCGGTGGAGAACATCTGGACGTCCGCGCTGGCGACCGCGCAGTTCCTCGACGACCAGCGGCCCGGCGGTACGGCGTACGTCATCGGCGAGGCCGGTCTGACCACCGCGCTCCACGACATCGGGTACGTCCTCACCGACCACGACCCGGACTACGTGGTGCTCGGTGAGACCCGGACTACCGAAACATATTTGGCGCTGACCTGCGGTTTGTCGCCAACGGTGACGATGAGTAGACGCTCAGTCCACCATCACAGAAGGCCCTCCCAGGATAGCGGGAGGGCCTTCTGCGTTACCAGCGGCTTCAGATCAGGTCGACCAGATCGGCGATGGAGTCGACGACATGGGTCGGCGTGTACGGAAACTGCCCGATGCTCTCACGGCTGCTCAGGCCCGTCATGACAAGGAACGTCTCCAAGCCGGACTCCAGACCGGCGAGTACATCGGTGTCCATCCGGTCGCCGATCATCGCCGCAGTCTCCGAGTGCGCGCCGATCGCGTTCAGCCCGGCGCGCATCATCAGGGGGTTCGGCTTGCCGATGAAGTACGGGTCCTTGCCGGTGGCCTTGGCGATCAGGGCGGCGACGGAGCCCGTGGCCGGCAGCGGGCCCTCGGTGGAGGGCCCGGTCTCGTCCGGGTTGGTGCAAATGAACTTGGCCCCGGCGTTGATGAGGCGCACGGCCTTTGTCATGGCCTCGAATGAGTAGACCCTTGTCTCGCCAAGGATGATGTAGTCAGGGTCTACATCCGACATCGTGTAGCCGACCTCGTGAAGGGCCGTGGTCAGTCCCGCCTCGCCGATGACGTATGCCGTCCCGTTGGGGCGCTGAGAGTCTACGAACTGAGCGGTGGCGAGGGCGGAGGTCCAGATGTTCTCGACGGGGACATCTAGACCCATGAGGTCGAGACGGCGCTTCAGGTCTCGCGGGGTGTAGATGGAGTTGTTGGTCAGGACGAGGAACGGCTTGCCCGACTCCTGGAGCTTCTTGAGGAACGCGTCGGCCCCCGGGATCGGCACGCCTTCCTGCACGAGGACGCCGTCCATGTCGGTAAGCCACGCCTCGATCGGCTTGCGCTCGGTCATGATCTCCAACCCTCCGGCCCCTGGGCCCTTCATGCAGTCTGATCTGCGACGCCAGCCTACGGGACAGGATCGGGGCCATAGAGGACGCGCGTTCGATCAAGGTGGCGCATCGCAAGTGCACGCAACGTGGCAAATGGCCTACGCAGGGATTATTAACTGCAAACGTATGAGCCCTGTGGCAGGCTCGTTGCCGCGAGATGATTCGAAAGCGTATTCGAGAAGCATACAGTTTGAATCAACTCGGACTCTCGGTTCTGCCAACGCACGCACCACCACTAGGGCTGTTGTATGTTCCTCTCCGACCCGACCCGCCGGCTTGACATCGGCGTTGAGTCTCGGTACCTCCCCGGCAAGCCGAAGGGGCGAGTCCCCCTTGTCATGACTGCGGCGGGTCTCGGACTCGTTTGCGTTGCGCTTGCCGTTTCGGCGGGGCGCCTTACATACGAGACGGCCGAGGCTCCCGCTCCGGGGCCGCTCATAGTTGTCGACGACGAGTCGACCTCAGCTCGCACATCCGACCAGAAGGCCGCCGATGACGCTGCCTCTGTTCTGCGCTCGATCACTGGGCCTGGAGAGGTGTCCGGTCGCAAGGTGAGCGAACTCGCCCGCAGCTCATTCATGATCGCGCTGAAGCGTGCCGGGCTGACAGAGGCGGAAGCTACGACTCTGCTCAATGCTGGCGACATCCCTGCGTCCTTGCGTGAGGAGATGAAGGCATTTGAGAGGGCTGAGTACATCTCCGGCCAAGGCGGAAAGTCCCTTAGCCTGATCACCCTCTCCGCCCTGCGCCACCTCGACGCCCAGACCGATTCGACCGCACCGAGTAGAGGCGCTGCCGAGCCCCCTGCCAGCTCTCGCCCGCAGAAGAGTCAAGGGGGAGTGGTGGGGCAGCAGCGCAGCCCTATCGAGGTTGTACCGGAGAGCGACAACTCTCCGACTGGCGTGTCCGAGAAGAGCCGTCTCACCTTCGACGGTGGGGCGGCGCCCGGGTCCGACACTGACTTCGACTACGGCGACGCCCTCGGCGACCTGATCGGAGCGCTGAACCCCTTCCAGGGGTGGAGTAAGTCGACCTTCAGTGTTTCCAGCACGGTGGTCCCTTCGGTCTCCAGGAAGACCGGCGAGGTTAAGGTGACGGTCATCACGGAGACGAAGAGTGGTGTGACCATCACGACGGAGATCACGAAGCTCATTGACGACGACATTCCCACCTTGGTCACGTGGACTACCGACACCGAGACGGGGCAGGAGCTGGTCGCCCCGTTCGCGACCAAGGCACCGAACCTCGCCACCGTGGCCGCCGTAGCGTTCGGGCAGCAGGCGCAGGGCTACTTCGGGGCGACCGCAGGGCCGGGGGAACAGCGCGCGGTGCGCGCGGTGCGCGCGGTGCGCGCGGTGAATGAAGCCGCGGTTGCCCGCGAGAGTGTTCCCTCCGAGGGCGACGCGAATGGCGTGGGCGGTATGGCGCCCGGGGCGTCTGGCATCGCCCTGGACCATACGCAGCAGGGATCGGACGCCAGTGACATGCCGCCCAGTGAGCCGCTGGGCGATCTGTCCCAACACGCCGCCCCTCTGTCCGGGGCCGTGGCGAGCCGTTCCGCCCCGTGCTTCGGCGTAGAGGGCGGCGGTCTGGAACCTCGTTCGCATAGCCGGACCTTGTCGGCTGAAGGCGAGCAGGAGGCGGGCTGCTCGGCGAAGTAGTGGTTAGCCGCCCTGCGCGGTCACTTCAGGGCCAGGGGGTCACTCGATAGGGCGATAGGGGCACGGTTCGAAGGCTCCCGCCTGCGGGGGGTGCTAGTACGTGGTGACCATGGGACTTGGTAGCCGGCACCAGAAGAAGGATGTGGAAGCGGCCCTCCGGAGGGCGGAGGCGGCCGGACTCAAGGTGACGCATACAGGGAAGGGGCACCGCTGGGGGCTCGTCATCTGTTGCCCTTGCAATGACAAGTACCCGGTGGCCTGCACCCCGCAGAATCCGAGCGAAGAGGCCCAGGACATTGATCGATTCATCCGGAGGCATCGGAACTGTGCGTAACTGGTACTTCACCTTGGTCCTTCAGGATGCCCTCACCGAAGAGCAGGACGACAGGCTGACGGAACTGGCAAGCTTCCACGACGGGCGCATCCACCTGGCGGAACGGCCGGGCTACTCTCGGTTCACGTGCTCCTTCGAGGCCGAGACGCTGACCGAGGCCATCGCCGACGCGCTGAGCCGGTTCGAGGACCTCCCGGGCGTGCTGGTTCGCAGTGTCGAGCTGGACGAGATCGCGTTGGAGGACAACGGCATGGTGACCCCGGCAGTGGCTCCGGCACCTCCGCCGTTGGACCTGTGACGCGATGCGGAGCCCTGTGACGACACAGGGGGCACCGAAGGGCCGCAGGCGGCCGAATGAAAGAACCCCCGCCCGGAAGGGAGCGAGGGTTCACATCGGACCCGCAGGCCCCAGTGGGGGCGTTTCAGATGTGCGTGTCCCGGGCCAGGGTCACCAGTCCGGCGAACGCCGTGGGCGACACCATGAGAACCGGCCCGTCAGTGACCTTGCTGTCCCGAACGGGGACGACGCCAGTGGTGGACGCGTACCCGGGGGCCCATTCGACGCACTCCCCGCCGTTGCTCTGGCTGTAGCTCGAACTCGTCCAGTCCGGTGCGGGGATCGGGGGAAGGGTCATGAGTAACAGTCCTTTGAAATGGAGTCGATCAGTGCTGCCGACTCGCTCAGCGGCGCGGCCATGGTCTTGAGAAGATCATAGGCATCCTGGGCGGCTGCAACGTCGTCTTGATCCGCCAGGACATACCCGCGCGGGAACCCATCCACATGGACAACGTCCTCTCCTTCGCGGAAGGACAACAGGCCGAACGGGCTCGCCGCCACGTTGTTGGAATCACATGCGGGGATGATCTGCACACGGTGCGTTGGGGTGTCCGCCAGACGACGGAGGTGGGCAAGCTGGGCTCGCATCACCGATGCATCACCTACCCAGTGCCTCAGCGCTGACTCATTGAGGACCAGCCAGAGTCGCGCGGGGTTGTCCCGGGTGAGGATGCGCTGACGCTCTATCCGGGCCGTAACCAGATCATCGAGGTTGTCCGGGCGTCCAGCCCGAAGCACCTCCCTCGCGTACTCCGGTGTCTGCACCAGCCCGGGGAGAAGCTGTGAGTGGAACATGCGCACCACGGTTGCTTGCCACTCCAGCTCTACGTACTGGCGGAACCATGGCGGGAAGGCGTACCTCATCGCGAGTGGCCACAGTCGGGCGAAGCGTCCCCGGGAGTGGGGGAAGACACGGTCACAGGCTTCGGCAAAGGCGAGCTGAGGGACCCGCTCACCGGTCTCGATCTTGGCTACCAGCCACTGACTGCAAGCCGCTTCCTTGCCCAGCTCAATGCGGGAAATGCCCAGCGCTTCCCGCTCGAACTTGACCTCGCTCCCGAAGTGGGCAAGCGGTGAAGCGATGCCCTTGATCGGCTCCCCGGGCTCGGATTCGACAGCCATATAACCCCCCACGCTTCTTGGACAGTTGCTGTTGTCCAACCTTTCGGTCTGTTGAGCGTAGCCCTCCGGGCCGATGCTGTAACCAGGAAGTCACACGCAGGAGTGACCTCGGCCGGGAAGGGACGGCGACCACGATGACCAGCAGCGAGAACCACAGCAAAGACCTCGCCGTCATGGTCGCCCGGTTACGCGCCAACGGACCCCTGCAATGGGTCCTCCTCGAACCCGTTCAGGGCTGGACCACCGGCACCCCCGCCGTACTCAGGCAGGCGGAAGCAGGGCTCCGGCGGTACCTCAAAGAGGTGGTGGACCGTGAACGGCAGTGAACCCCCCGCCGTCCCCGGCCCCCCGCTCGAACCCGTCGCCGTCGAAGGGTGCAAAGGATGCGGCCACGCGGACACCGCCCGCGAACGCTGCCGCGCCCGGGGCGACCACGCCGGGGTACGCAGGCTCAGCCGCTTCATCGCAACCCACCCCCACAAGCCCGAAGAGCCCGGCAGGGAACGGCGCACGGGCAGGGACGAGAACCCCCTCCGGTACCCCCCGTGCCGGTGCCCCAACCCGGACTGCCCCGACCGCGACCCCGCTGAGCCGGCGGGCCGGGAGCCCCCCGACGAGCCTCCGGACAGTCCCGTACTCGCCGGGCTCCGCGCCTGGGTGCGGGCCGACAACGACCGCCGTACAGGCCGAGGAGGAACCCCGTGAACAAGCTCCGCTCCTGCGCCGTCGCACTCGGCTACGCCCTCGCCTACGCGGCTGTCGCGTTCCTCCTGGTCGTCACCGTGAGGAACAGTCCCTGAAGACTCCGCCCCCTGCCGGTACGCGTACTCGGAAGGCTCCCCCCGGGCCGACGAGTCCAGCGGGGGGCGGACCGGTCCCGGCCGCAGACCTGCCCCCATGGGTCCCGGCCGGGGCCACCCCAACCCGGAGAACCCCGTAGTGACCCTCACCCTTGAAGAACTCATTGCCCCTCAGGAGGGGCCGCCGTCGGAGGACTGTCCCCCGTGCAAGACCGTCCGGGACGCGATCCGCGAGAAGTCCGCCAAAGGCGACATGGACGGGGTGATCGCCGCGCAGGGTTTCCGGGAACTCCATGAGGCCCAAGCCCACGTGAGCCCCGGAAGGGCTGCGGCCCGCGAACCGGCACCGAAGAAGCGTGTCACCCGCGACGGGCGCAACGTCCGGCGCACGCCAGAGGAGATGGAAGCGGCCAAGGCGGCCGTGCACCGGGCGCGGGAGACCATCACCCGCCGGTACCTCGACAAGGTTCCGCTCGGCGTTCTCGCGGCCGATTACGGCGTCACGCACAAATGGCTGAGAACCACCCTCGAATCGTGGGAGGTCCCCATACGGGGACGTTCCGCAGTGACCCAGGCGGCACGTACCGCCTACTGATCCCCCGTCCCCGCTGTCCGACCTATCCGTGCGCCCCATGGTGGTCACAGCGGGGACGGGCCCTACCCCCGCCGGACTGGTTGCGTGACGGTTGCCAGCCCGGCGGGACACGACCCCCGCCCCCTGCCGGTAGCCGACCGATCAGCTTCCCCAAGCTCGATGGAACCGGCGGGGGCGGGCATGACCTCCGCCGGGTTGTTGAACTCACTGCGACAGCCCGGCGGGACACCACCCTCACGAGGAGAAACAGCCAGTGCCACGCCTGTCCCCGGAAGCCCTCGCCGCACGCGGACGTGTCCTCAAGGACAGAACTCTCGTGGTCGAGCGGTACCTGAAGCGGGAGCCGATGACGGCCCTGGCCCGCTCGTACGGTGTGGACCGGACATGGCTCCGGGGCCGGTTCACCGACTGGGGAATCCCCCTTCGTACCCGCGCCGAAGTGGCCCTCCTCGCATGGGCTCTACAGGCCGGTAGCAAGCGGCTGAGGCCCCGACGGGCCAAGTGGTAGACACGAGACTTCCCGCCCCGCAGACAGGCGGACAGCCTGTCCAGCAGGGCGGGGGAAACCCCTGGGGCCCATCCGGGCCGGGGGAACGCACCACCCGACAGAAGAGAGGTTCGGCTATGAAGGAACCGTGGATTCTGAGCGAGTGTGACCATGACTGGCGCCCCTGGAGCGGTGCCGAGCGCTGCCGCAAGTGCGGTGCAACCAAGCAGTGATCTAGGCAGGGGAGGGGTGTCGGGTAGGCCGACGCCCCTCCCCGTACCGATATGGGGGGCAAATGATTGAACGAGTTCGGTGGGAAGAACTGCCGGCTGAACTGCGGGCCGCGATCGAGAAGCGCACAGGGGAGGTGGACGCTGTCGAGACCGTGAACACCGGATTCAACTGCACCCTGGCCTTTAGGATCCACACCCGCAGGAACGGGCTCCTGTTCCTCAAGGGTGTGCGCCTCAGCGACGAGAAGGGCATGACCGGCCTGCTGTGCGAAGAGCGGATCAACCGAGCCATTGGCGGCATCGGGGCCATGATCCGGCACCGCTTTGAGGTAGCAGGGTGGGTCTGTCTCGCGTTCGTCCACATCGAGGGCAGACACATCGACTATGGCCCCGGGACGCCTGACCTGGGGCACTTGACCGCCGTCCTCCACATGATGCACCGGCTGAAGACACCAGCATTCCCGATACCTCAACTGGCTGACGCCTTTGCTGGATATCTGAAGCCGGGGGAGGCGGAAGCGTTGCGTGGAACTCGCCTGCTGCATACGGACATGAATCCGCACAACGTGCTGATCGGCCGAGGACAGGCGTACGTAGTGGACTGGGCTATGCCCGCACTCGGCCCCCCGTGGGTCGACGCCGCATACGCGGCCACCTGGCTCATGAGCTACGGCCAGCCACCGGAAGATGCCCTGGCATGGCTCAACGGATTCGCCAGTTGGAGACAGGCGGACCGGGCTGCCGTGGAAACTCTCGTAGAGGTCACATGCCGCAAGTCCACGGAACGCCTGGGGGTGAAGGACTCAGCCCGGAGCAACTCCCACTTTCAGCACCTGCTGGACGCGCTCCCCAAGGACTCGTAGCCGTCCACGTACGGCTGGCCGGAGAGCCAGGCCGCGATCTTGCCCACCCCGCGCTCCAGCCGGTACCGGACAGCCCGACCGGTGACCCCATCGCGGGCGGCGATCAGGTCGTCCGGCCAGTCGAGGCCGTAGCGCAGAAACAGCGCCCGCCTCTCAGCGAGGGAGAGTTCGCAGTTCTTCCACGCCTGTCGGATGTCGGCGAGGTGGACGAACAGGATGCTCGCGGAACGGGGGTCGACTGTTCCCTTCGGCATGTCCGGATCCGGGGCGACGGGGGAGCGGAGCCCGTACGCGGCGTCCGTGCTCCAGACTGCTGGGAGCAGATGCTCGACGAGGCGCCGGTCGTATCCGCTCATACCCGCCCCCCGGCCGCTTCGGTGACGCCCTCGTACGAGGTGTGTCTGACGCGGTGCTTTGCCTCTGTCTTCACCCGGTCGACGAGGTCGAGCACCAGGCGGTGATAGAGAACGCCGAGGCCGAGATCTGGGTCGTCGAGGCACTCGTTCACCATCGCTGGCTTCGTCGCCAGGATGATGACGGCTTCCTGCCGGGCGTCCTCGTACTCCATGGTCAGTGTGTCTTCGTAGCCGTTGGCGATGCGGCGGGCCGCCCGGCCCGCCAGGGCCAGCACCCCGGGGCGCGAGAGAACGCCCCATTCGGCCGGGGGGGCGGTCACCTGACCACCTCCTTGACAGGCACTTCGCCGTCCTTGGTGACCATGACCATCAGGCCGGGGGCACCCCTGGTGCCGGTGCGGTGCCGCCACCACGTCGACTCGGACTCCATGGCCGGCACCTGGACGAACGTCCTCGGCCCGTCGGTGTCCACGAACTCGTGATGCAGGTGTCCGGCCAGCAGGAGATCCGCCGTGTGCATGGCGCTGGTCTTGTCGAAGCTCATCCCTTTCCACCACTCGAAGTGCTTACCGGGCCGCCACTGGTGCCCGTGTGCGTGGGCGACGACCGACCCCGAGCACTCGACCACCACGGTCAGCTCGTCGTTGTCCGGGACGAAGATTTCGACGTGCTCGTACTCCTCCCCGGCCAGGGCCAGGGCCTCGGCGACCGAGATCAAGGCGTCCGTGTCGTGGGAGTCGTCGTAACGGGTCACGCCCTTGCCGCCCGGCCGAACGGCCTCACCGTGGTTTCCGGGAACCGCCGCCATGGTCAGGCGCGAGACGGCTGGAGCAAAGCGGATGACGGCGTGTGCCATCAGGCGCCGGGTGAGGCGTATCTGCTCGGTGAGGCTGAGCTGCGTCCTCCAGGTGTTCGCGCCGCCCTGGGAGACGAAGCCCTCGATGTGATCTCCGAGCCACGCAACATGGACGTGCTCGATCTGAAAGCGGGTGCGGTAGACCTCCAGCAGGTGCGCGGCCTTGTCGATGCACTCGATCGCCCGCGTCAGGGTGCCCATGTATCCGTCGCCATCGATCTTGCCGAACTGCATGTCGCCCAGCGCGACGAGGAAGGTGAACTCGCCGTCCTCGATAACCGGCACGAAGCCGGCGGCCTCGTCGAACACCCGCAGCAGCTCGTCGATACTGGGCTGCTCGACGGAAGCGCCCGACCTCCGCCGGGCGAAGGAGAAGCGCGCCGAGACGCCGTCCTCACCGGACGGCATGGTCCACCGGCTCGACCTGAACCCCTTCACCTCCCACTCCGCAGGGTCGAGCTGGTGTGCGCGGAGCACCTCAGTGGCCGTGGACTCGGTGTCGATGCCGTCAGGCACACGGACGGTGACCTCGGCCGCGTCGCCGGACACTTCGAGCTTGTGGGTGAAGTCCTTGTCCGGGTCGGCCCGGCGGATGGGCAGGGAGGGGCCGACGGGCTTTGCGAGAAGGTCGTCGAGGAGAGTGTTGCTCAAGCGGTGTGGCTCTCTTCCTGGCGCAGTCGGCGCCTGTATGTGCGGATGGTGGATGCGGACACGGAGTGGCCGTGTCTGCGGAGGATGAGCGCCAGGCGCTCGGCGGAGGCGGTGTGGTCGAGGAGTCGCAAGACGACGGCCTCCCGTACGTCGGGCCCCAGCTCCTCGCAGATGCGGGCCAGAGTCGGACCGGGTTCGCCTGGAAGGCCGGTCACCGCTCCCCCTCGTCCGCCCACTCGCGCAGCAGGCACGCTGCCTCGCGGAGCCCCGGCGGGACGTAGAAGTCGGCGCCCCAGGGGTCGTTCAGCTCGTGCTTGTCCAGCCGTTCGGCCGCCTCGCGCAACGCTTCGGCCTTCGTCACTGCGCCTCCCGGTCGATCTGATCGGGCTGGCACGCTGGTGCCTTGCGGGAGGCGGGCTTGGCCACGGTTGTCCCGGTCATTCCAGAGGCGTTGCTCAAGCCTGGTGCTCTCTTCCTGGCGCAGTCGGCGCCGGTATCGCCGGATGGTCGACGCGGACACACAAAATCCGTACTCGGTGAGAAAACAGACGATGTCCTTGGTTGCGACGCCCTCTCGGATGCCGCGTTGGAATGCGGCTCGCCCCTCGCAGTCGAGGGCTATCCAGATGCCTGTGAGCCGAGGGCCGGGGGAGCCCGGCAGGCCGACGTTTCGGCGCATCGCGTAGGTGAGCTGGAGCCTCACAGCCCTTTCCGCGCATCTCGGACGGGCCCGGCGGGCGGCGCTCTCGGCCTCTCCCGTCGACCAGGCGCCCTTCCTGTGACTGTGCAGCAGGTGATCCCGCAGGCGTTCCCTCGCGTCGGCGAGATCGCCGCCGATCGGCCCGACGTACCCACAGCCCCGGCCGCCCATGAAGTCCGGGCATACCAGAGCTTTCATGGCGCCTGCCTGGGGTGGGACTCGGCGACCGAGGGCGGGAGTGCCGCCGACTCGGCCAAGGCCAGGAGGGCCCGTGCGCCCTCCCGCAGGTAGGTCTCCGACACATCGCCGACCTTGAGCCGGACGCCTTTGCCGGACCGGGGGAGGGATCTGCACACCTTGGCGGTGAACTGGGCGCCGCCGTCGTCCGGGTCGCCCCACACACGGACACGCGAGAATCCGGCGATCATCCGCCGGTGCCGGCCGAGCCACAGCGAGGCGCCGGGGGCCGCCACCGCGTAGAGGCCGAGAGACCGGAGGATGAGACGGTCGAACTCCCCCTCGGTCAAATCCAGAGTGTCCCCGGCCTGGTGAATGTCGCTGATGCCGTAGAGCCTCGGCGGGTCGTCTTTGAGGGAGTTGTACTTGCCGTGACCGTACTTGCGGTGGTCGTGGTCCTGGAGGCAGCGGAACCGGATCGCCAAGACCCGGCCGTCGTGCCCCAGGTACGGAATGGTCAGCATTCCGCGGAATCGAGTGTGCCCCGGGAAGGGGTCACCGACGACGCCAAGCCGGTGTGTAGCCGCCTGGGCGGGATCGATTCCCCGGTTGAGGAGATACTGCGCGGCGGCTGGCGTAATTGCTGCCTGATAGGTCGCGGTCGCCTCCTCCATCATCGCGCGTTGCGAATCGGTGGTTGGCTGCAAGGGACTTCGCGCCGACAAAGTTGATGCCTTCCTTTTCCATGATCAGGTTGTATGCGTCGCCTCCCTTGCCGCAGGAGTGGCACTTCCAGAGCTGCCTGTCGGTGTTCCACGAGAAGGAGGGCGTCTCGTCGTCGTGGAATGGGCACCGCGTCATCCCGGCAGCCCTCTGCGAGTTGAAGTCGATGCCGTAGTGCTCGAAGACGGCTTCCAGGTCGGGCCGCTTGCCCTCGCGCTCGTGGTCGCGGTCGACCCGGGCGAACCTCATGCCGCTCTCCGCCCGGCGAACCAGCCCCGGTCGGACCGGTAGCCGAGCGAGTGGAGTCCTGCGTCTCCGGCGGTCTCCGGAGTGAAGCGGCCCAGCTCGATCAGAAGCCGCTCATGCTCGGCGGCCTCTTCGAAGACCCATGCGTTCACTCGATGTCCAGACCGAAGTAGCGGTCCACCGTGGTCAGGACATACGCCTGGTGCCACGGCTTACCCCGGCGCTTGACGGCCACGATGCCGTCAACCCTGCGCACGTCGATGCCTCGGTGGCGGGCGAACGCGGCGACCTCGCGTTCCATCTCGTCGATGAACGGGCCGGGAGTGAACGCCGCTGCGTTCTTGTTCTCGACGACGGTGAACAGGCCGCCGCCCTCGCGGATGACCTGGTCGCCCTCGTCATCCTTCCCCGCCAGGCGGAGGCGCTCGATGTCGAATCCCTCCGCCCGCATCTCCGTGTTGAAGTCGATCTCCCACGCTGCGCCCCTGCGCTTGTTGGCCCGGTTCCGGGCGGTCACATCTGGCATTAACTTAAAACCCCTTACTGCTTGTTGAGGATGGCTGTTGGTGACCACGGCTGCGGTGGTGGGACGACCGGAGCCAGCCTCTCCAGCTTGGAGAACTGGGTCACTTCGGGGTGGCAGCGCATCGACGCGGAGCGTCGGGCCGTGGGGTCCGACGGGCCCATGCGCTGTTTGATCACGGCGACCCGGTATTCGTGACTGTGCGGGTCGAGCGCAACCGAGAGGCTCAACTCCGGCTTTTCCGAGAGGCCCCCCTTCACCTGGTCGCGGGACGGTGGGGCCCAGGGGTCGCTCTTGGCTTCCCATGACTTGTCCGATGCGTGGTGCAGCACGATCACCGTGGCGCCCGTCGCACGGGCCAGCTCGGTCAGGCCGCTCATCACGGCCATCTGCGCGCTGTAGTCCGACTCCGACTCTGAGAAATCCATCAAATTGTCGAAGACGAGGACTTGTGGGTATGAGTCCCACAGTTCCACCCATGCTTCGAGCTCCTCGTCGACTGCTGCCCAGGCGATCGGGGAGCCAAAGGAGAAGGTGATTGGAAGGCCGGACAGCGAGTTCAGATACTCGGCTCGATGCCGCCCGCCGGCAGCCATCCCGGCTTCGACCATCTCCGTGGTGTCGCCGGTCATCATCGACGCGAGCCGCGAGGATGCAGTGAACGCGGACATGTCGGCCGAGAAGTACAGCGTCGGCAGGCCCATTTGGGCCACCCAGTACAGGGCGAAGCCGCTCTTCTGCGTGCCGCTCCTGCCCGCGATCATGATGACCTCGCCGTGGCGGGGGCGGCATCCCAGGCTGTACAGGGCCTCGAAGGCGGGGACTCTGGGCAGTTCCTTGCCGCTCTCGCTGTGCATCGCGAGCGATCGTGCCGGTGTGAGCAGTGGAGACTCCTTGCTGGGTCAGGGCGGGGGCGGGCCGGTCGGGGCCCGCCCCCTCGGCCCGGTGCGCTAGTCGAAGGTGGGCGCGTTCGCGGCGGCTGCGGTCACCGCGGCCTCCCGCTGCTCGGCGTACTTGATGACGGCCTGGCGGACCGAGGCGTCATTGACCGAGCGCCACACCCATGCAGGGTGGGCGCCGGGGCGAGTCGGCGGGATCTGGGCCACCGTCACGATGGTGGCGGCGCCGACGAGGCCCGCCAGATCGCGGGCGAGGAGCGTCTGTTCAACCCGGGTTCCTGTGTTGACCTCAGGGCTGAGGGCGTCCAGGGCGGCACGGTCCTTGAAGACGCTGATCGTGCACAGCGCACTGTCCTTCGGGCCGTTCGGGGTGGGGCGCTGGGCCTCGTACGAGTTGACCTCGACCAGCAGGGCCAAGGCACCCTTCACGTCATTCGGCTTGAGCCAGCCGCCACCGGTGCTGGGAATGTCGACGATGTTCAGGGACAAATGGGGGCTCCTTCGGTTGGGTACAGGTACAGGGGACGCGTCCCGGAGAGACGGGGCTCACCGCTCGGCACGTACGTGAGGACGGACGCGAGGACCAAGGGAACGATGTGGGAGGTGTGCCGTGTCATGCGGCTTGCAGCTCCCTGCCGCGCGCCTTGTAGGCGGCCATCACGCCGGGGTCTGAGAAGAAGGACTGGTTGCTGGCCCAGAACTTCTGAAGGTCGGCAATGCTGGCCTGGTCCTTGATCTTGGCCAGCGCCCATGCGCTTGCGGAGTCCTTCGTCGCGGGCTGGGCGGCCTCGGTCTGCGGCTGTCCCGGCTGGGGAACGCCGATCCGCGTGGCGCCGAGATAGGCGGCGAGGTTGCCGTTCCCGTGGGCGATGTTCGTTGCCTCGACGACCAGCTCGCTCAGGGACAGGTCTGCGACCATCTCCGGCTTGAACCCGAAGTAGTCGGCGATCATCGCCCGGAGCCTCACCGCACTTCCCCGGAAGTTCGCCCAGGTTTCCTCGTACCCCTTGCCGTACTTGATCGTGACGCCGATCGTGCCGTCTGGGTACGAGCTGACCATCTCTGCCTGCTCTGCGTTCACTGCTTCCCTCCTGTTGGTATTAACTTAACACCTGGACTTAAGTTAACAAGCGGTCTTTGCTGTGACGCCGGACACCCATGGGCGCATCACGCCCTTCGCGCTGCGCGCCGCGCGGACCTCGCGGGCCAGGAGGGCGGCGGCCCAGCCGATCTCCAGGTCGACCCAGTACAGGGTGCAGTCCCCGGCCCCTGCGGGCAGATGGACGATCACGCCCCACGCCTGCGAGACGCCGGGCAGCGGGCTGTACGCCTGGGCGGCCTCGGCGGACGGGACCTCTCGCTTCTTCCACGCCGCGACCGCGCGCTTGTCCGTCGTGTCGACGGGGAAGCGGTTGAAGTCGTACACCTCCCCCCGCGAGTACACAGCCAACTGCATGGCCATCTTCAGCGCCCCGTACTCCACGGAGCCGGTCTTCACATCGCCGATGAACAGGCCCTCGACATGTGTGCCGTCCGGGCCGGGCCCGGAGTAGGCGAGAGCCCTGTCGAGAGTGCCGGCCGCCCCCAGCTCAGATGCGACGACGAACACCTCCACGGCCTTCACCTCGAAAACGGCGGTCTTCGTCAGATATGCAGCCATGTCGCGGAAGTCGGTCTCCGAGGCGCCGGGGGGCAGTGGCTCGCCCCGGTCCACGTACTCGCTCAGGGTGTGCAGGTGAGTTCCCCGGTCCCGTGCGGTGCTGGCCCCGGCGATGTCTTGTGCCTGCCTGGCCAGGGTGTTCAGCCTGCGCTTGTCGGCGGGATCAGCCGGGTCGAGCCGCCGTGCCGCGTCGAGAACGGACGGCCGCGCGGCTGCTCCGAGCAAGGTATTGCGCGCCTTCCAGTCGGTGAGTGCCGACTTGTCTTCGAGGCAGTCGATGAAGGTGGTGGTCCGGGTCATCGGCCGGGGCTTGCCTCCCTCCTTGGGGACGACGAGCGGGCGGCCCCAGCCGTCCCGGGGTACAGACGGGGCGGGAGTCAGATCGACGAGGTGCACAGGACGCGGGTCTCCGTCTCGAACGGGTTGAGGGACAGGTCGGCGGGGTGCATCCACATGAGCACCGAGCCGTCATCGAGGATGTCCGGGAGCTCGTCCTGGATCGGCTCAAGGCCGAGGAGCTCGGCGGCTGCGAGAGCCTCGGCAACGTCGGCTGGACGGGCATCAGAGGGGGCGGTGATCGTGTAGACCCACTCCTCGTGGTCGCACACCAGAACGGCTCCGCCGTAGGTGAGGCAGAGAGCGCTCAAAGCTTCCTCCCATCGTTAAGGTAGTACCAGAAGTTCGGTCCTCACCCTGCCGAGCGGGGGCGGGCAGCCTGGGCGCCGCGACAGAGATGGGGGCCCGGGTTCGGCTGACTCAGCCGGCCATCACGGGTATGAGGATCCTAGGTCACGCATGGGTATGTGGCATGTAAATTTCAAACCTGAGCACGGCATTGAATGAGGATGAGAAGGGCATGAGAATGCCCCCGGCCGTCGGGCGCGGGGGCATGGGGATTTCTGGAGGTGCTAGTCGTCGCTCGGCGGGCGAAGTCCGGTGGCGGGCTTGCGGATGAGATCGGAGTCCCTTTCCTCGCGGGGCACGTAGAAGAATCCGTCCTCGGTGTCGGGATCGTAGTAGACGACTCGCTCATCCCTGGTGAGCGCGGCCTTCCAGCTCTCCAGCTTCGAGGCGGTACGACCCTTCAGTTCCTCGCCCGCCCGCCTGCGCGCCTCGGCGCGGAGCATGGCCAGCGGATAGGCCATAATGTGCTTCTTTTGCACGCGCCACGGGATGAGGTCGGTGTCGCGCGTGACGCGGGTGGGAATTCCGCGCCGCCGCCTGAAAGCGGACCACATGGCGACCGTGGTATCGATGCCGTACTTGATCTTGTATTGCTCGACGATCCAGGCGTAAGTGCGCCCTTCCTCTAGCCAGTCAATAGCCTCCTGCTCGTTCTTGATCTTCGTACTGGGCATGGCGCCCCCTTCGTGCATGCAGCAACGGGAACTGGTCTCAAGGTCACATGTTAACGGTGATCAAGGTTGACGCGCACTCCATCTAAGTGTCAACCTATGACCAACCACGGACGTGGTCCCGACTTAACACTGTTGTACTGAGAACCCCGGCGGCGCTCGCAACGCCCCGGGGCACGGCACCGGAGCAGCTACTCCCATGCAAATCCATCGTATCCCCCGACACGAACGCGACTTCGTGATCATCGCCAACAGGGCCATCCAGGACCCGCGCATCAGCCACACGGCACGCGGCATCCTGGCCCTCGTTCTCTCCCTGCCCAACGGGGTCAAGGAGAACGTCCGCACTCTCTCGGACGACTACCCGCAAGGCAGGTCCGCGGTCGCCAAGGCCGTGGCCGAGCTGCGGCAGTTCGGCTACTGGGTGACGAAGACCGGCCGCGACGAGGAGTCGAATCAGATCGTCTCCTCCGTGGACGTGTACGAGCTGCCGAACCTTGCCTCACCCCCGGTTCCCACCCGCCCGGTCACCACCCCTGCGGGTACCACCGTCACGGGCACGTCCCCCAAGGGGGAAAAGGACTCCTCAAAGGACGGGAGAAAGAACCCTCCCTGCCCTCCCCAGGACGCCGACACCGACACCTCGCCCAGGGCTGAGCAGCGGGAGGGCATCAGCGGAACGGAAGACAAGCAGACAGCGGAGGCCGCACGCGTCCTGCGCCGCCTTGCCGCGATCGACAGCCGCCTCAAGCTCTCCGAGCGGCACGTGAGCAGGCTCGCCCCGTCCGCTGCTGACTGGCTCGACCGTGGGGCGACGGTCGGCGAGATCACCGACGCGGTGACCCAGGGCCTACCGCCGAAGATCTACTCCCCTGCACGCCTGATCGCCGACCGCCTTGAGCGCAAGCGCCCGGAACGCAGGCGCCAGTGGCAGCAGATGCACGAGTGCCCCCAGTGCCGAGGACTGCTCCCCGTCGACCAGGACGCCGGGATCTGTGCCGGGTGCGCACTCGGCACAGCCGAAGCGCCCGACAAGGTCACCGGAGACTCGACCAGCGACAGCGCCGAGCGTGAGCCCCTTGCCGAAGCCGGTCTCGCCGTCTTCCGGGCGGCCCGCGCCACCATGCGCGCCTGATGGCCGCCCGCACACCGTCAGCACCATCCGGAAAGGGGCACCCCGTGCCTACGCCTGCAATGCCTCGGTACGTCTACGCAGTCGGCGGTCTCGTCCTCGCTGTCGCCCTCGCCATGTCCGCGCCGGGTGAGTACCAGCTGGCTCGCGCCGCTGGATGGGGGCCCCTGACCGCCGCCGGGATGCCGGTCTGTATGAGCGTCTACGCCTGCTTCGCCGTCTGGTTCGTCGAGTCCCGAAAGAAGGGCGAGAAAGGGCGCGGTACCGCCGTTGCTGGTGCTGTTGGCGCCCTGTCCATGACCGTCGTCGGACAGATCGTCGCCCACTGGATAGCCGCTGGGTACATGCAATCGTCCATGACGCTCACGGCCGCCGTCTCCACTGTTCCGGGCATCGTCGCGGGCCACGTCGCACACATGATCATTCGAGCCGCCCGCGAGGTGCCGGCGGCAGCCGAAACGATCGCCGATGAGGACGGGCCTCAAGAACAGAGCGCTCCCCGTGCACGGACCACTGTCGGCGGTGAGGAACTGTCCATGGACGAAGTGGCCAAGGCTCGCGCGAAGCGTCGGCCCGGCCGTCCGTCGCCCGGCCTCGACGAGATCAAGGCTGCCGTGAAAGCCCTCAAGGCCGATGGCTTCGATGTCACCGGACCCAACCTTGCCAAGTTCATGGGCCGCGACCGTCGCACCGGCAGCCGCTACCTGAAGAAGCTCAACGCCGCCACCTGACACCCGCCTCGCTCGCCGTGCGGGATAGTGGTCCTCCACTGTCCCGCACGGCGAGGAGTACAACCAGAATGGACCTGACGATCACTGTGCGTGGATGCGATCAGTGCAAGAGGACAGACCGGCCCGCGACCCGCTACACGCTCACCGTGGAAAGCGGGGAGCCGGTGACGCGCGACCTGTGCGCCGAGGATGCGGCCCCGCTTGAGGCCGCCTTCGGCCCCCTGGCACCTGCGGAGGAGCTGAGCCCCGAGGCCGCCTTCAAGGAGCATCTCCTCACGCTCATGGGTGAGCAGGAGAGGGAGAACAGAGCCCGCCGCGCCCGGCGCGAGGCGGAGTGGCGCGAGCAGAACGCCGCGCCCGCCGGGGAGGCCCCTGCCGAGGAAGCCCCCGCTGAGGTAGCCGAGCCCAAGAAGGCGGCGCCGAAGAAAGCGGCATCTGCGAAGAAGGCAGCCCCCCGGAAGAGGGCCGGAACCAAGAGCCTGACCATCACCGAGATTGAGACGCTGAAGGCCGAGGGCAAACTGTAGGTCCAACGAACGAAAGCGCCCCCTCACCAGCCGTCACGGCTGATGAGGGGGCGCTCGCTGTTACTCAGGATCGGAACTCTCCGGGTCGTCGATCAGCCCGATAGAGGTGGCCACCTGGACAATCAGGGCGACCTCTGGGCGGTCCGCGTAGACGATGGCCACGGCGCTCACGACGACGCCCAAGGCGGCGATAACGGCGGTGGCGCGAGAGCGGTACCGGACGGGCAGGGCGGCGAGGATCGCGGCGGCGGGGCCGCGCAGCTTGGTCATCGGCGGCCCGCCTGCTTCTGGAGGGCGACGAAGCCCTTGGGGCCGATCCGGGGGTCGTGCTGGCCGGTGCGGTACTGGGGGTTGCGGTCGTGCCAGCGGGCAACGGCACGCTGGGTCTCCGGGCCGTACAGATCGGTGACCGCGCCCTTGATCGGGCCGTAGCCCGCCTTGATGAGGAGCTGCTGAAGCTCCTTGACCTGGGCGTGCCGGGCGCCGGGCCGTACGCCGCTGTGGAGAGCGACGATCTTCGAGGTGGGCTTCGGCTTGGGCGGCTTCGGCTTCGCCACGCCGGGGGCGGGCATTCCGGCCGTGACCCAGGTGTAGAGGGGCCCGCCGGGGCACGCGGTGGCGATGCCGTCCTTGTGTCCCCGCTTGGCGAGGGTTCGGCCGGCACGCTTGCACGCCTCGTCGTAGAGAGCCCGCGCGGAGCGGAGGGCGGCGTCGCTGGGCTTCTGGTCCCCGCCGATCGCGATCTGAACGCCGATCCCGGTCCGGTTGTGGCCGGGGCAGTGGGCGCCCTGGAGGCCCCAGCCGCGCCCCTCGAAAATGGTCCCGGCCTGGTCGACGATGAAGTTGTACCCGACTCCCGACCAGCCCTGGTTGAGGTGAACTCGTTCGATGGCCTGCGGTACGGACGACCCGGTCTTCCCGACCGGGTGGGCGCCGTCGTAGTGGATGAAGAACTCCCGCCGCTCCGCGATGGGGACAGAGCTGGGGGCGGTGGTCCAGGGCTGCGCGCCCCAGTCCTTCCGGTGGGTGATGCTGATGGTCAGAGGGTGCCTCCGGGCATGAAAAAAGACCCCGGGAGTTCCGGGGCCGTGCGTGGTGGTCAGCCGCCTTCGGGGACGGCGGGCGGTTTCGTGTAGGTGTCCAGGCGGGCGGAGACCGCGAGGCGCTCAGCCCTCTCGTGGGCCAGCTCGGCTCGTAAAGCCTTCACCTGCTCGCGGTACTCGGTCTGGCCTTCGAGTACCTGGGCGAGCGTGCTGGAGACCTTGTCGAGGTCGTCGCGCAAGTTCGTGCCGTGGTCGTTGGCGACCTGGTCGCGGGCCTCCTGGGTATGGGCACGGACCTCGTCGATGACGCTGCTCTGGCGCCGCACCAGCTCGACGAGGACGCCGACCAAGGCCGCGGTGACCATGCCCCCGGCGGACACGAGGGCGACTTGGACAGTGGGGTCTATGGGGTCATCTCCTTGATCAGGGATTCCAGGCGGGCGATGCGCTCGGCCTGGTCCTGGACGACGGGCAGGAGCGCGACGCCGAGCAGGTCGTACCGCAGGGCGTCAATCTGCCCCGTCTCGTCACGGGTCACGATTTCCGGGACATGCTCGGCGACCTCTTCGGCGATGAGGCCGAACTCGTCCTTCAGATAGTCCCCGCCGTCTTCCTTGGGGCGCCGGTCGTAGACGCGGGGACGCAGGGACAGAACCGCCGACGGGTCAACACTGATGTCCCGGATGTTCTGCTTGAACCGCTGTGAGCTGGTGTTTCTCGCGAAACTACCGTCCCCCTGTACCCAGACGGCGTAATACGTCCCTGAGCCGGATACCGAGTCCGCGTGCACCCTCTTGCTCCCGTTGGCCCACGCGATCGTGTCCCCGGACTCCAGGTACGAGGAGTGCGAGTGGGACGACGGGGCGAAAGTCGACGGCTTCCCGCTGACCTGCGACCACGCGTGAGTGTGGGAAGACGGGACAAAACTCGACGGCTTCCCGGTGATGTCGTCCCAGTCGTGCCCGTGCGCCGACGGGGCGAAGCTGGTCGGCCTGCCCGTGACCTGCCCCCAGTCGTGAGTGTGGGCGGACGGGGGCAGGGACGCGGGCGCGTCGGTCAGGTCTGCCCACCGGTGAGTATGGGCGCTGGGGACGAAACTCGGCGGCTTTCCGGAGAGGTTGTTCCAGTCGATGCCGGAGACGAGCGGGGACCATGCGGTGCCGGTCCAGAACTCCCACGTTGAGCTGTCGGTGTTCAGGCCGAGGCGTCCCCGGCGCGGGCCGGTCGGGCGGGTCGCCGTGGTCCATGTCCCGACCCGGTGTCCGACGACGGGACGTGTCGAGGTTGTGTCCCCGGCGCTGATCGTGGTGGCGTTCGCCCCGACGGCGACGGTCGCGAGGGACAGCTCGAATGTCCCGGTGTCGGTCTGGGTGAGGGACGGCGGAGTCGATGATCCGGCTGTCCCCTGCTTGACCGCGAGACTGATCGTGTTGGCCGTCGGGTCGAGTCGCAGAACGACCCGGTCGACCCGGCCGGATGTGCCGGCCGCAGGAAGAGGGAGGGTCTCGGTCGCCGTGGAGTGGACCATGTGGCCGCGCACGATCGCCGTCCCGGCCTGCACGGTCACCGTCAGCCCGCTGCCCGGCGCGACGAGGAAGCCCGCCGCGTCCGTCGAGGCGACGACGCCGGAGTCCTGGAACTCCCTGAACATGCGGCTGAACTCGGTCTCGGTCACAACCTGGTTGTCGAAGGGGTAGGCGGTAATCGCCAAAGAGGAGACTCCTTAGAGGGCTGCGCCCGCGTCCTCGACCACGAGGGTGGAGAGGCTGCCGACGAGGAAACGGACCTGGCCGTATGTCGCTGATGGGCGTCGCGCGTGGAGCGTGACCCCCACGGTGATGAGCCCGGCCGGGGGGTTGTTGATGTAGCAGGCCATGTCGAGGCCGGTCGAGGTGAGCGAGTCGTCGTCGAACGTGGTCGTGAAGGCGTCGCCGACGAGTCTG
This sequence comes from Streptomyces sp. NPDC003691, assembly GCF_053981115.1. Taxonomy (NCBI): domain Bacteria; kingdom Bacillati; phylum Actinomycetota; class Actinomycetes; order Kitasatosporales; family Streptomycetaceae; genus Streptomyces; species Streptomyces sp. NPDC003691. The sequence continues at coordinate 82,097 of NZ_JBSFNQ010000015.1, forward strand.
CTCGTGGTGGCCACCGTGGATCCGGCCGCCCAGCGGACGGTGGAGTACGCGGACTGCTTCGCGTACCGGAGGGTCGTCGCGTCGCCGGTCGTGTCGGTGTCCACCGACGCCACCCGCAAGGCGACCTTGTAGCAGCGGCCCGCCTCGGCGGTGACCGTCTGGCTGTAGACGACGGTCGGGGTGTCCCCTATATACGCGGTCGTCTCCAGCTCCCTCATCGAGACGATGCCCTTGGCGGACTTCTCGTTGTGGGCGCTGGTGCGCCACGGGGTCCAGCCGGATGCGGTGGAGCCGGAGCGGGTCCACTCCTCGGTCGCGGAGGGGCTGAGCCGCAGCCAGGTCTGATGCGCGTACGTCGCGGCCGGGGGCCGGATGGTGCGCAGGACGCCGTACCGGCTGCCGGTGCCGAAGGACCAGCCGCCTGCCGCCGCGTCGGCGGAGTCGAGGACGAGGGTGGACATGCCGGCGGGGTAGGCGGAGGGCGGAGACGCCTGGGTGACCTGGCCGGGGGAGAGGACGTGATCGAACGCGACCTGCCGCCACGGGGACCAGCCCTCGGTGCGGTTGCCTCCGCGTATCCATTCCTCCGGGGCGGTCGCGGCACCGTGGAGGCGGCGCCAGGTCTGGTGGGTGTTGCCACCGGACTGCCGCCAGGTGGTCAGCTCTCCCCACTGGCCGCCGAAGTCCCAACCCCCGCTGGTGGACTGGGCGGAGGTGAGGTACATGCTGCTCGCGCCTTCGGGCCAGGCGTCCGGCGGGCTGGCCTGTGTCAGCGGGCCCGGCTCCAGGACGCGGGGCCCGGCCGGGGAGGATTCCGCGGTGCGCTCCAGGTGGGAGACCCGGGAGGCGAGCGCGCGGGCAGCCTTCGCGTCGGCCGTCTGGGGGCTGAGCGGGGTGGGGTCGCCGAGGGTGGCGCCGAGCCGGACGCCGTCCTCGGTGGCCTTGAGGATCATCCCGGTGACGATCGCGGCCATCTCAGTGTTGCCGACGATGACCGACACCCGGTCGCCGAGTGCCCAGTCCTCCCCGAAGACGAGTGCCGCGTCCTCCATGGGTACGGCCTGGGCGGCGGTACGGGTCCGGCCGCCGTCCGCGAGGGATTCCGCGCCCTTCTGCGCGAGTTCGGCGGTGTCCTTGGAGGAGCGTTCGTCGATGAACGTCTCGATGCGCCGCCCCCACGCCTCCTCGGACGCGCGAGAGTCGGGGTTGTCGACGCCGACGAACAGTCGCGCCGTGCCGTCGCCGTCGCCGCCGACGATGACCCGCGTCCTCTGCGGGGTGGCCGTGCTGGTGCGCTGTCCGGCGAGGGTGTTGTTCACGACGCCGAGGCGGGCGTCCTTGGTGCGGTCGGTGACCGCGTACGTCTCGAACACGAGCTGGTGTCCGCGCTGAACGATCCGGAAGCCGAGGTTGTTCGGCTCCGCGAGTTCCTTGCACAGTTCGCCGAGCTGCGGAAACCGCGCCGACTTGGTGACCGTTGTGCCGCGCGCGCTGTCGGGGCCCATGATGAGTCCGGCCCTGCGGCGGGCGGCCGGGGCGGCCGGTCCGCAGTTCGCGGAGACGTAGGCGTGCATGAGGGACTCGGCCGGTCCGGTCCGCTCGTCGGCCGCGACCGCCTGCTTCGCGGGGTCGGGCTGGGCGGGGTCGGGCCAGGCGAGCATGTCGGACAGGACGACGGCGTCGGTGACTCCCTCGACGGTGAGGGTGCCGAGGGGGTCGGTCGCGGTCACCGCGGAATCCGCCTGCACGACCGGCCCGGAGAAGAGGACGCCACCCGGGCCGGTGACGATGATGCCCGCGCCGGGGGTGGAGAGGACGGCCGCGAGGGGATGCTCGTCCGGGAGCTGCACCTTCCAGGTGCCGACGTTGTTGTGGGGGACCTCGGCTTCGAGGAGGAGCTGCTCCGAAGGGATCGCCCCGACGCGGGTCAGCGTCTTGTCGCGGACCTCGACGAGGAGGTCTTCGATACGCATCAGATCACCACCCATTTCCTGGGTCGCCAGGTGCACACGACCCGGGAGGCGGGTGTGATGCCGTCGAGGGATGCGGTCGCGGTCGACTCGCCGGGCGGGACGGACCAGAACGCCGGCGCGGGGGCGAGGGAGGCGTACCGGCTGGTGCCGGTGTGGTCGCGGACGGTGCCGGCGCCCATGTCGACGGTCAGCGTCTCCCCGGCCTGGAGGCGGCCGGTCCAGTGCAGGGCCCGGCCGTCGGGGCTGACCGCCTTGAAGTTCTCGCCGGGGCCGGTGACCTCCCACACGGGGTAGGCCGGTGCGTCGCCGACGTTGGTGAGGGTCACCGAACCCAGCGCCTGCGAGGAGGCGAGGGGTATGGATGCCAGGGAGGAGAGGAACGGGGCCACGGTGCTGCCCCCGATGGTGACCGTCTGCGCCGTCTCCGCCAGGAAGTACGGGGACGGGGCCCGGAGGGTGATGATCGTCTGCACGTCGCGCTGTCCGGCTCCGGGGTCGATGGCGCCTCCGCCGGTCCAGTGGACGGGGGTGGTCCAGCGGTCGCCGGAGGTGTCGATGACGGTGAGGGTGCACGCGTCCGAGGCGAGGACCCGCGCGAGGCGGGCGACCAGCTCGGCGAGATGCGACCGGTCGCGGCCACAGATGTCGAGAGGGATGTCCAGGTCACGGGGCAGGACCCTGCGACCCCGGTAGGCGCCGCCGTCCCCGGCGCCTTCGAGCCACTGCGCGGAGAGCTGGGGCAGGCCCATGCCGGTGATCCCGGCGAGGGCCTGGTACCCCACCCCGCCCGTCTCCCCCTCGGACAGATCCAGCCTGTCCGAGAGGGAAGCGAGTTCGAGCTTCACCAGCCGACCATCCTTGCCCGCGAGGCAGCCGTGAACAGCTCCTCCTCGCTGGAGAGGGAACTGCTGGTGCCCGCGTAGTAGTTGAGAACCTTCGTGACCGGCGCCGCCTGGGCGTCCGGCCGGGCCAGGCCGCCGGAGACAGCGGCCGTGATCTCCCCCGATGCGCCGGTGGCGGCGCTGCGGGCGAGGGACTGCCCGGCCTGCTCGACGAGCTGTGTCTCGTCCTCGACGCCGAGGCCGAAGCCCCGGCCCGCGAAGGAGCCGATCCGCCGCAGGAGCCTGGAGGGAGACCTGATGTCGAGCGCCTTCTTGATCGCACCGACCATGGACTCCGCGATGCGGAGCATGGCCTTCTCGATCACGGCCTGCTTGGCTTCGAGCCCCTTGACCAGGCCCTCGGCCGCCGCGAGACCCGCTTCGTACATGTGCGCCGAGGCGGTCTTCCCGGCGGCGTTGGCGTGCTTCTCCAACTCCTTCTGGAGATCGTTGATCTCACCGACGCCGCTCTTGCCCGCGTTGGCGATGGCCTCGGCTGCGGCGAGACCGGCTTCCGGTCCGGCCATGGCGATCTGGTCGAACGTCGTCTGGTTGAGGCCGAGTGCCTTGAGCCGGGCCAGCACGGTCGCGAACTTCTTCGCCTGCTCGACCGCCGCCTTCAAGGAGTCGGCGATCGACGCGTACGTGGGGTCCTTGACCTTGGTCACGTCGCCGGTGTCGATCACCCGCTCCGCGACCTGGGCCGCGTAGTTCCGGGCCTCCTCGCGCAGCTTGTCGAGCTGGTCGCGGGCGGCCTCCAGTCGCGCCGCCCCGGTCTCCCACTGGGAGGCCAGTCTGAGCAGTTCGGCACGGTCCCGGTTGACCCGGTCCTTCAGCCCCTTGGACGCGGTCTTCGGGATCTTCGCCGTCAGTCCGTTCAGGGACTGCCGGACCTTGTCGTACTCGGACTCCAAGCCCTTGACGAGGCCCTTAATGATCAGCTTGCCCGCGTCGTAGAGGAGGCGGCCGTCCTTCTTCGGCGGCCCCTTCCAGTCCTTGATCTTCGACGTGAGGTCGCCCAGGGTCGACTTGACCGACCCCACCATCGACTTGAGGCCGTCGATCAGGCCCTGGATGATCCGCCGACCGGCGTCCACGAGCAGGCTCTTCGCGTCACTGAAGATGCCCCGCAGGGTGGACGGGAGGCCCCGGACCACCTCAACGCATCCGTTCACCTTGTCGGCGAAGATCCTGCGGACGGCATCCCACGCCTCTCCGGCTGCGGTGCGGATGCTGCTCCAGGTGCTGGAGAACAACTGGCCGATCGCGCGGAGGGCGGCGCCGGGAGTTTCCCGCAGCGTCGTCATGAAGCTGCTGAAGTTCGACCGGATCGAGTTCCACGAGGAGATCGCGGCGGACTTGATGCCGTTCCAGATGTCGTTCCACAGGGTCTTTACCCCGCCGAGGATTTTCTTCGCGGCGCCGAGGATCCCGACGCTCAGGAAGAGCAGGAAAAGCCCCTTGATGACATCCCACAGGCCGGAGAGGAAACCCTTGATGCCGTTCCAGAGCTGCTTCAGTCCATCGGAGAACATCGACCAGTCACCGGTTAGGGTGCCCTTGAAGAATCCGACGATGACCTTGAAGTAGCCGACAAGGAAATCCCAGATGCCAACGAGGATGCCCCGCAGGCCGTTGAAAACATCGGCTACGGCATTCGCCGCCGTGACCAGTGAATCCAGCAGGACACTGGCGATGAACATGATCGCCGGGCCCAGGATGGGCATCAGGAAATCGACGATCGCTTCCAGCGCTTCCAAAAAGGGCTGGAGGGATTCCACGATCGCCGAGAAGGCGGCGGAAAGCTGCGGAATGTATTCGGCGGCGAGCTGCTGAACAATCGGGATCAGCGGCAGGATCGCAGCCGTCAGAATCCTCATCAGGATGTCGACGACCGGCTGAAGGGCCTCCGACATCACCTGGAAGGCAGCGGTCAGGATCGGGACGACAGGGGTCAGCCCGGTGACCAGCGCATCGACCAGCGGGACGACGGCCGCGACGACCGACATGAACAGCGGGGTCAGCGCTGCGACGACGCCGAGGAGGACATCCCCCAGCAGTCCGACCAGCGGCAGGACCGCAGATCCGAGCTGAACGAACGTGTCCGAGAGGGGGACCAGGACGGCCGCCGCGAGGGGGCCGAGGCTGGCCGCGAGGGCTCCCGCCAGGTCCAGCAGGGTGCCGAGGGCGGCACCGGCCGGCACCATCGCCGGGGCCAGCGCATCGACGGCGGACTGAATCCCGTCGAACAGCCCCTTGACGCCGTCGGTCACCGCAGGCTGGGAAAGCGCCGTGGCGATGGCATCCATCGCGGTGCCGATGATGGCACCGACCTGCGGGAGGATATCCCGCAGCAGACGGCCGAAGGACTTGAAAAACTCCTCGACCGCCGGGCCGGACACGGTGGCGATTTCCCGCATCGCCTCGTGCGCGGCAAAGAAAAGCTGGGTCAGGCCCGACTGAAACGACGGCGAGTCGACCGTCTTGTGGATCCGCTCCAGCCCGCCCGCAAGGGAGTCGAGCGTCGAACCACCGGCCGCCGTCGCGGCCCGCGAGAACCCGGCGAAAATACCGCCGGTGTGAAACAGGACCGAGCCGAGATCCTGGAGGGCCTCGATCCCCTCGTCGATCTCCCGCTTGAGACCCGACTCGCCCTTCCGCTTGAGGAAGGAGTCGAACCGCTCCGCGATGGTGACGAACCACCGCGCCAATTCCGGGAGATAGCTGGTGCCGACCTTCCCCAGAATCGCGATGACCGACGCGAAAGTGTCGGTTCCCTCGGTCGCGATGCCGATGGACTCGGACAGGTCCGAGAACATCTGGTCGAGCGCCGGACTGAGCGCGCCCTCCAGCCCGGTGGCGAGGCCGCCGAAGAAACCGCCGAGCTGGCCGGCGGTCTGCTCCAGGCCCTTCCGGAACTGCGGGAGCAGCTCCTCGACGAGCGACCGGATCGGCTCCCGCGCCTTGTCCCAGAAGTTGTCCGAGATGGCGTCCTGGAGACCAGCCAGCGCGGCCTTCGCCTCCGGGACCTGCTTGTTGAAGTCCTTGAGCGCCGCGACGGTGACGCCGATGCCGACGGCGATACCGCCGAGGAGACCCGGCAGGAGGAGAGCGGTGTAGCCGATCTGGGCGAGGGACGCGGCGAGCGTGAAGAGGTTGGAGGCTGCGGTGATGCCCCACCCGGCGAGTCCGGCGATGGCGGTCGCCATCGTCCCGATGATCGGGACGGACTTGTCGAGGTTGCTGATCGTCCGGCCCAGCCGCTCCATCATGCTGGTGATCACCCGGCCCCCGGACAGGGCCTTGAGCATCGCGGTCGCGCCCGCTGCGGCCGACAGGCTCACCCGGGGTACCAGCTGAACGATCCGATCGCGCGCGAGAGCCGCGATGTGGGCGAGGGCGGCCATCGCCCCGGAGCGGGACACCTCCGGCTCGATCTCGGCCCGCAGGCCGTCGATCCGCTCCTGGAGTTCCTCCATGTCCCGCTCGACCGCGCGGACCGCGAGCGCGTCGAGTTCGGGCGTGATCTTCGCCCGCAGCTCCCGCATCCGGACGAACGCCGCCTCCAGCTCGCGCTTCGTCTTCGCGACGTGCGCGTGGTCCAGCTCCGGGCGGATGTCGATGTCGTCCAGTGCCGCCTGGATCTCGTCGGCCGCCTGCTGGGCCGCCGCGCGGGACGCGGCCAGGAGGTCCCGCTTGGCCTCCTCCAGAGCGTCCCGGTCCAGCCGGACCACGAGTTCGGTCTCGGCGAGGCGCTCCAACTCCCGGTCGATGCGGGCGACCGCGCTTTTGACGGAGGACTCGGAGTCGCGGTCGACCTGGAGGGAGATGGTCGCGATGTTGTCGAGGTGCTCCTCGAACATGTCGATCGCGGCCTGCAAGGACGCCTCGTTGAGGTCGACCTCGATCACGGTCTCCCGCAGGGTGTCCAGGGCCCGCCGGGTCTGGGCGATGGCCCGCTTCACCGACTCCTGGTTGTCCAGGTTCACCCGGATCTTGAGATCCTTGAGCTGCCGCTGGGCGTTGTCGCGGGCTGCGCGGGCCTGCCGGCCGAGGTTGTCGCCGTCGAGCCGGGCGTCCACCGTGACATCGAGATCCCGCTCGATGCGCCGCAACTTGTCCTTCAGGTCGTCCCGGAACCCTGCGGTGTCCGGCATGACCTTGATGGCCACACGGCCGACGACTGATGCGTCCGACAAAAGGTGTTACCTCCGCTGGAAGTGCTGGTAAATCTCCGCAACGGAGCGCGGCTTGGCCGGAGTATCAGCCGGAGCCGTCTTTGCCTGCGGGCGCGGATAGACGGGAATCTTCGGGACCTTGCCCTTTTCCCACTGACCGGTCGACCTGGTGTTCTGATTGATCGCGTCGAAAAGGTCGGCGGACAGGTGCCGGTCCTGGCCCCAGCCGAAATGCTCACGGCCGCCGGACGCGAGAGCGGTCGTGAGAGAAGTGTCGGGAAGCCTCTCCACAAGCAGAAGGACAAGCGACGGAGCCGGGCCCCGGCCCGCTATCACCTCGGTCAAATCGACACCGAAATGAAAGAGGAGATCGGGATAGATCCCGGCCCCATACTCGTCGATCAGCCGTGCGAGGCCGAGGCTTCCCCCGCCTGGGTGTTGTCGCCGTACCGGCCGAACACCTCGGCGAGAACAGCGAGGTCGCCGTCGATAGCGGCGAGAAGGGAATCCGCGGCGGTCTCGGACGCGGCCACCGTGCGAATCGCCTGAGACAGAAGCTCCGCCTGGTCGGCGTCGTCCCGGACCATCTGCTCCTGAAGACCGAGTAGGACATCTCGCTTGCTCTTGGGGAGGCGGAGCGGATTGAGGAGCCGGACCATCTCATCGCCGGTCTGGATATCGGTGGAGCCGTACTTGCGGTCTGCGGCGGCGCGGATGTCGTCGAGGGTGTAAGAAGCCAAGGGGGTGCGGACCTCCGGGAGAACGAAACAGGAAGAGGGGGGAGTTGAGGGGCGGACCGGAAGGCCGGGGGGCCCGGCGCGGGCGGGTCCGCAGCGCTCGCGCCGGGAGCCGTCAGGCGGCCTGTCCGGCGGCCCAGGCGGTGCCGTTCCAGTGCGCCCGGGACGCGTCGCCCAGCACCACGTGCTGACCGACTGGCCAGGCTGTCGCGGGTGTCGCGATGACGCTGGACAGGGATGACAGGCCCGCCGGGGGCGTGGCGCCGTCCGGAGTGAAGGCCCCCGGGGTGCCGGCGGTCGCGCCGGTCGCCAGGACCCCGCCGAGCGGCGTGATCGCGTACGTCCACGGGTTGCTGCCGTAGGCCATGGGCTTCACGCCGAGGGGGAGGCCCGCCAGGGACTCCGTGTCAGCGATGGCCATGTCGTCCGCGCGGTAGATCTCGCTGCGGGGCGCGTAGAAGGCAAAGAAATTCTCACCGTCCACGAAGATCGCGAGAAACGCGGACTGGGTCGGCTCCGGAGTCGTCGGGACGCCGACTGAACCATCGGGCAGAATCGGAGAGTTGGCGCCGAAGTAGAGCCGGAGGGCGGCGGTGTCGAATTGCTGCAAAGTGAAAGTCATTGTCTCAACCCTCGCCGAATACTTCGTGCGGAGGGAGTTGTTCTGAAGTGACCCGATGGTGGTCGCCTCGCCGCCTTCGGACGTGATGCCGAAAACGTCTTCCAGGCTGGTGTGGCCGACGGCCTGCCAGGGGGAAGTGGGGGTGAGGAGGTCGGCGGGCATGGGGGTTCCGACGGGGGCCGTCAGATAGTTGCCACTGCCGACGACGAGTGTTGCGGAATCATTGATGGGCAAAGAGAAACGGTCCTCTTCCAGGCATAAAAAAGGGCCCACCGCAGGTGCGGCAGGCCCTTCTTGGTGAGCGGTCGGTCAGGAGTAGGGGCGAGTGCGTGGCTTCCGGATCTGAACGTCGAAGACGCTCTCGTAGCGCCAGATCCCGGTGGGCAGGTCGGCGTACTGCACCGGCCCCGTCGCGGTCGCCCAGTCGGTGGCCCGGCGGGGTGCCGAATTCATGTCCACGCGGATGATGTGACCGAGCCGGGGATACACCCGCTGGTTCAGCCATGCGTTCCGCAGGACGACCCGCACGGCCTCGGAGAGAATGGCCGCGTCCTGGTCGCCGTCCGGGTCCGGGACGAAGCACTGGACGACGATGCGGGCGGCGTCGGTGAACCGGGGATCGCCCTGCCATTCGCCCCAGGTGGGGTCCCGCCGGACCAGGACCAGAGGGAAGGTTTCCCGCTGGTCGATCAGGGACTTCACGCGGACGCCGGGCAGACCTTCCCGGAGCACGGCCAGGAGCAGATCCTCCACGGGGCTCAGCTCGGCCAAAGCCTTGACGTGGTCGGGCAGTCCGGCCATCAGAGGTGCACCTTGCCCTTCCGCTTCTTCGGGAGGTTCGCGGCGCGGGCCAGGATGAACAGGCCCTGCGATCCGGGCAGTACGTCGAGGTAGGTCGAGCCGTCGCGGCGGCGCCGGACGATGATGGACTCGGCCCGGCCGTACTCGATCGACAGGGCGGCCTTCGCGCCGCGCTCGTCGTCCAGGACGACGTACTTGTCGACCTTGCCGTCTTCAACGTCGATGCTGGCGTGGCCCTCCTGGCGGTGCTGGAGGAGAAGTTCCTCCGCGCGGGCGGCGATCTCGAAACGCGCCTTGTCCAGCTCGGCCTGGACGCCGGGCATGGTCGCGAGGAACCTCTCCAACTGCTGGCCGCCGCGCACGTTGTCGTAGACCTGGGCCATCAGGGGCGCTCGCGCAGGTCCATGGACCAGTGCCGGGTGCGGCGGTCCCCGTGGTGGTAGGCGGGCGGCGAGACGATGTCCCACTCCCGTCCGGCCCACTCGACCCGGGACCACAGGGTTACTCCGGGCAGGTCGGCGGCCACGATCATGCGCGTGACGTTGATCTGCTGCTGGCCCGGGACTTCGGCGCGGGCGGAGCGCTGGGGGATGAACGCTGCCCGCACCTCGATGGGGCCGCCCGGGTCGGCCATGAAGACCGTGTTCCCGCGCCGGTCGGTGGTGGCGACCGTGCGCCACACCTTCGCCTTCTGGCCCCGGCGGCGCTGAACACTCACCACGGCCCCCCGTCGTCAGGGAAGAACGGGAAGGACTTGCCGGGCCCGTCGACCGGAACCCGGCCGCTGCCGACGGCCGAGCCGAGAACCGTGCCCCAGGCCATCACCGGCACACTCGACAGGGTCGGCCGGCGCCCCGCGAGTTCCTCCAGGAGACGGATCTCCTCGCGGGTGAAGTACACCGACCCGGCGTCGCGGCCGTGCGCGTCGCCCCAGGCCAGCGTCTCGTCACCCGCTCTCGACTGTGTGTAGCCGTTGGGGTTGCGCAGGTACCTGCTGGCCGCCTTGAGGACGAGGGTCTTCACCAGCCGGGGGACCGTAGCGACGGGCCACTCACGGCCGTGCATCATCGCCAGATCCGAGGCGTCCTGGAGCGCCGAGGCCCCGATCCGCAGCTCATCCGCGTCGAGTTCCCAGTCGACCCGCTCGCGCAGCTCGTCGAGAGTCGCGTACAGAGTGATCGCCCTCCTTCGGGCAGACCAGCGAGGGCCCGGCGCCACGAGGGGCGCCGGGCCTGCCGGTCAGGGGAGGGGGGATCAGGCGTTGGCCGGGTCGGTCTCCGGCTTGCCGCCGGTCGGGGTCCAGACCTTCGCGTCGGAGATACCGGTGATCTTCGCAAGCTCGGACGAAGCCGCCGGGTAGTCGGACTTGCCGTCGAGGGTCAGCTTGATGCCCCGGACGAAGTGCTCGTCCGTGGAGATGATCTCCTTCTCCGCGACCGGATCCCAGCCCACGAGAACATCCTCGACCGAGCGGAAACCGGCATAGCAGTTCACCATCGACCGGTCCTGGAAGAACTCGCTGTCGTAGTCGCGGAGCCAGCGCAGCGCCAGGCCCTCGAACGACGTGGTGGCGCCGAACGGAACCGACTGCGGAACCGACGGTGCGGCGGAGGCGAAAATGAACGCCGAGGACGCGAACGCGAAAGCAGTATCGGACGGGATCGTCTGGTCCACAATGAAGCGGAATCCGTACCGGTTTCCGAGGGTGGCGTTCACGAGAGCCGACTCGGCCTGATTGTCACCGACGTTCGAGGCCAGATTCAGATCCGGGTCGGACAGAAGGGCGGTCTCGAAGTCCGAGCCGACCACCATGTACCACGACCCCTGAGGGGCGTTGAACTTCCGCATCACCCGCCGGGCCTCGATGATCGCCTTCCGCAGGGCCTGTTCGGCGTTGCCAATGGTCACCGCGTACGGCTGGGTCACCAGCGTCTTCACGGCCCGCCGCTGGAGGCCCCGGGAGACCGCCTTCACCTGCGGGGTGAGGAGCTTGCCCCACTGCTGGATGTCGAAGTCGTTCTGCTCGTCGGTGAGGCGGACACCGTTGTAGACGTTGCCGCCGAACTTGACCGGGACGGTCCTCTCCGAGTATTCGTCGAACACAACCCGCTGACGAACGCCGGGCGTTGAACTCTTCGCCGAACCGGAGCGCCACTCGTAGTCATGGAACGGAAGGACACCCTCGATCTTCACATTGACGGTGTCGTCCTTGGCACCCTTGAACTTGTCGGTGCCTTCCTTGACGAAAAGGTTCGGAACGGTGAGTTCCTGCTCAAGCATTCCGATGGCGGTGGCGATCAGCTTTTCCGGCTTGACGACCTGGTGCTCAAATGTCACTGACTAAAGCCTCCTGAGGGCATAAAAAAGCCCCCGGGAGACCGGAGGCGGGAGAGAGGGAAAGGGGGGAAGGTCAGCGGCGGACGAGGCGGGCGAGCGCGCGCGGGTCCATCTCGCCGTCGTCCCCGCCGGACGGGTCCAGCCCGCCGGACAGGGCCTCAGGCGCGGCCGGGGCCAGCAGAGCCCGGAGCGCCTTCGCGTCGGCCTCCAGCTCGGCGGCGGACTCGCCGCGCAGCCGGTCGGCCAGCTCCCCGGGGAGGTCGAACTGTGCGATGACTCGCGTCACCAGCAAAGAGCGCTCCAGGGCGGAGTTCTTCGCCCTCACCTCGGCGAGCGCGGTCTCGAACTCCTCCGGGGACTTCGCCTCGGACAGGCGGGATTCGGCGTCACGGAGCCGGGTCCGGTACGAGGCGGCCTCACCGCGGACTTTCGTCAGCTCCTTGCGGGCCCACTCCGGGAGGGCGTCCTCCTGGCCGTCGGGCCCGGACTGCTCCGGCTGCCCGGCGGGCGCCTCGGTGCTCTCGCCGGACGGGGAGGTCACGTCGTCGGTGCTGGTCGCGGTGGTGTTCTGCTCGGACAGGGTCACGCCTCCTGGGCGGTGTCGGTGGACTGCCGCGCGGCCTCCTGGGCTGCGGCGCGGTGTTTCTGGCGGATGAAGCGCCGCCAGGCGCTCACGGCTGCTTTGCCGGACAGGCCCTTGGTGACCGTCGGCCACAGGGCCCCGTACTCGCGGGACAGGGCCATCAGCTCCGAGCCCTGGAACTGCTGCCTGCTGAACACCGGGACGGCGTAGCAGAGGCAGTTGTCGTGGAACTTGTCGCCGTCGGCGAAGGTCGCGGACTCGCGGCTCTTGTAGGTGGCGCCCCGGCTGATCAGCATCGCGCACCAGCCGCACGGCGTGCCCGTCTTGGAGAGCCGGACATAGCCCATGGCCCTTCCGTCCCTGCGCATGTGATTCCACGTCGTTGACCGGGCGCCGTTCATGGCGACCCGGGCCGCTGCGGCGGCCTGCTGGGCACCGGACTGCTGGTGGGCCTCTGCCCGCTCGCGGTCGGCGTCCCGCGCGGGCTGCCCGTCGTCGACCTCGGCGAGCTTGCGGTTCAGGTTGAGGGTGCCGAGGGCTTCGAGGACCGTGGCGAGTTCCTCCTCGGCCTGGCGCTCGATCAGCTCCTCGGACTCCCGCAGGCCGGGCAGCTCCTCGACGAGAACGCGCTCGTCCTGGTCGGCCAGGTGCGGGGCTTCCCCGGGCTCGCCGGTCGCGGCCCCACCCCCGGCCGGGGCCGCAGGGCGGGAAGGGCCCGCCAGCGCCGCGAACTCGCGACGCAGATCAGCGAGGGTGACGTGTGTCGGTTCTGGGTGGTAGGGGTCGGCGACCGTACGGCCGGTCTGAAGAGCGCGGGCGAGACGGTAGAACGCCCTGGCGAGGTCTCGCGACCGCCGCCGCTGGCCCATGACGAGCGTGATCGCCCGCCTCAGCCAGGCCCCGGCCGTCGCCCCCCGCAGATCGGCCGGCACATCCGCCCACAGAGCCAGCGCCCCGGCAGCCGTCTCCGCACCGATCTGCGCGAGCGCGGTGTGGAACGCCTCGGTGGCCTGGTCGGTCTCCGCGTGCCGGGCAGCGGGCGCGGTCACGCCGCCACCGCTTCAACTGGTCGTGTGTCGGGAGTGGAACGGTTGAGGGCTCCGGCGAGCTGCCTCACCGAGTCGCCCTCCTCCTCCCACTCGTCCCAGTCCTCCAGCTCCGTCTGGGTCACACCGGGAACACGTCGCCACAAACCCCTCTTCGGAATGCCGAGCTGCTCGCGGAGCTTTCCGAGGGCGTCGGCGACCTGGGCCAGCGACCGGGACTCCATGTCTCGCCAGATGACCTCGCTGCTGTAGTCGACGGCCGACGCGGTGTTGCCGGCCAGCTCGCCCGCGAGCCGGAAGACCCGCTCCCACGACTCGCCGAAGCTCGTCCGGAACTCCGCGACCATCCGCGACAGGGACACCTCGGCCGCCTGGAGCGCCTCAGCTGAGAGGTTCGCGATCTGGCCGAGCGTCGCGTGGGGAGGCACCTGTGCCAGCGCGCTGAGATGCCGGATCGACATCTCCAGCGACTCGACGAAGCCGCCGAGGGGCGTCTCGTCAAGGGAGCCGAATTTGACGTCTGGATCTTCCGCGAAGAGGAAGCGTTTCGAGTTGTGGTTGATCGGCAGCGGGACCGGATTGCCGGAGGCGTCGAGCACAGGCTCGCCCGTCTCCGGATCCCGCCGGATCGGAGGCGCCATGCCGGTTACGGTCCGGACCTTGGTGGAGCCGTAGGACTGGGCCAACAGCAGGTCGAAGACAGTCTGGTTGATCCGGTCCTGGGTCGGGATCATCGGCTCGATGACCCCGACGGTCCGGCCCTCCAGGTCGACGCTCGCAGCGAAGCGAGTCACGGGGCATTCCGCCGAACCGTGGAGTCGCCGCGCCTGGACGCGGATCGACTTCTCGTCGGTGAGAGAGAGGAAGGAGACGGTGTACTCCCGCCGCTCGTCCCACATCCGGGCCTGGCCCCGGGCTTCGCCCACCGGCCATGCAGTCACAGTCAGCGCCGCAGCCGGGGTGTCGTCGTTCGCCGGATCCTCGAAGAGCGCGGCCGTCTTCAGGGCCGACAGGCCCCGGGTTACGACCTGGCCAGCACGGTCCCGCTCCGTGACCGTGAACGAATGTCCGTAGGCGAGGGCCCCCCTGTAGACAGCAGCCTGTCGCGCATCGAGGCGCGAGCGCTGCCAGTGCGCCCACTCCGGCGTCGCCGAATCCGGCTCCACCGCGGAATCCGTGCCGCGTCCGGGCCGGTGACCGTCCACATACAGCGCCTGCGCCGGAGTCGACACGATCAGCGGCAGCCAGTTCAGCACCGACCGGCGGGCCAGCAGCCGGTACTCCGAGTCGGCCTGCGGCGGCATGTACGGGTCCGCGTGCCGACCGTGAAGATAGTCGTCGATCCGACGCAGCCGGTCGCCGTCCCGATGCAGAACACCGAGGAGCTGCCGGGCGAGCGACAGCGGAGAAGGAGCGGCCATAGTTCACCACCCCTGGTACTAACTTAAAACGTGGGTCAAAGGAAAAAGCCCCGGCCGGTCCTCTTGTGGACCCTTTTGCCGCGAGCGCGGAGATCGAACAGGGCCTCGTGCGCCAGCATCAGCGCGGCGTAGGCGTCCACCTTCCGGGGGGACTCCCGGGACTCCTTGCCGAAGGAAACGCCGTAGTTGTTCGTGCGCCTCACGGCGTTCAGGAGATGCCGGCGCAACTTGCGGTCGCCGTCGTGCTTGAGCTTCCGGTCGTAGACACTGCGCATCAGCCGCTCGTTCGCGAGGGTCGAACTCTTCAGGCTGGTCCGCATGTCCCAGCCGACCGCGTCCTTGCCGGGCGCCTTCACGGCCAGGCCCTCGCCGTACGCTGCGTCCCACTCGGATATGTAGCTCTCCCAGAGAGCGACATCGGCGTAGAAGCCCTGCACGCTGAAGGTGCGGAAGGCATCGTGCACGGCCGAGTCGACCTGGGCGCGGGGGACTTCCCAGCCCTGCCCCTTCGGGCCGTCGGGCTTCTCCCACAGGCCCAGCACGAAGGCCGCCATGTCGGACACGCGCAGAGCCACCAATGCTGTGCTGTCATCCCGAAGGCCCCCGTCGAAGCCGCAAACGATCTCGTCGCCGGGGCGGAGCGTCAGCGAGTCGTCCCTCAGTACGTCCCACTGCGCGGGCCCGTACAAGGCATCCTCGGACGCCACGATCTGGTTCAGCCACATCCGGCGCGACCGCGACGGGGCGATCGTCGTGTCGAGGATCGACTGAAGGATCGTCTCGATGCGCAGCCAGACCGCGTCACCGCGGATCTTCGGCAGGACGATCCGAATCGCCTCCGGCGTCAGCGGAGTCGCGGGGTGCGCCTCGATGCTGTCGTACATGAAGCCGATGTCCGCCGCGCGGCCCTCGACTACCTTCTCGTATGCCTCGCGCATTCGTTCGGCGACGGAATTCTCGCCGGGCAAGTAAGCATTCGTGATGGCGAGATAGCGGCTGTCCCGCTTGGTGGTGTTGCCGTCGATCGTCTCGTACATCCGGTCACCGGTATTGCCGCTGACCCAGTGATGAGACTCGTTGATGCATACGAACGTGGACTTAAGGACCGCGCCCCTTCCAGGGCGCGGTAACTACTTGTCACCGCCTCAAGGCGCTGACGGCCGCCGTTGGCACGGATCAGCTCAGCCCCCGCTTTGATGCCGTAGGTCTCGATGAGCTTTTCGCTCATCAGGCTCGGCATCAGAGTCATGGTGTTGCGGGTCTGGTCGCGGCTCGTCGCGGCAACCTGTACCCACGCCTGCGGGTGCGGAATTCCTACCGGCTGTCCGTCCGGGCTCCAGTGGGAGAATCGGGACGGGCCGACGAATTCGACTAGCGAGACGACGGCGAGGAGCGGATCCTTGCCGGTAAGCCCCAGCCCTTCAGCCGCTGAAGGACGCCCTTCCGGTATGTGAACCGGCCGGACTCGTCAACGGCGTACCAGTGAAGAATGAAGCGGAGTTGCTCAGGCGTGAAGCGCCACGGCCCGCCGTCCTCGGCGTTCAGATATTCCGCGCACCACCCGGCGATCTGCCACCCCAGGGTGTACTTGGGCAGCAGCCACGAGCCATCCGGCCCGCGCTTCCAAGTGGGTCCGAGGAAAATGGGTTCAAGCGCGTCGATCTCTTCAGCGGTCAGAGCTGCGATAGGTCTCACCCCCTCGGCAAGGTCCGAGAGGGCGGCGCTCAGTCGAGTCCGAGATCCCTCTTGTAATCAGCGATGGCCAGCACCGCCGCAGACTGCGTCTCCGGCTCCGGCTCGTGCAGCTCGACCCTCACGCGACGGCGATCACCCTCGGCGACGAGCAGCCGCTCGAAGGCCGAATAGATGGTCTGGAGCATCTGGCCCGACCGCTTCCCGGACTTCTTGTAGAAGCTCAGGTCTTCACACAGCGAGTAGGCCAATGCCCAGTCACTTGCCTGATAGAAGTCGGCCTGGCCGGACACCTTGAGGGCATCCCAGAGGCGGCGGGCGATTGGATGCCACTCGCGATCCGCATTCGGGACCTTCGACGGCCGGGCGACGCCCCGCGTCACCGGCATGATGTCGCCGCCCTTGCGCTCACGCGGACGGGCGAGGTCGGACTCGCGATTCGGTACAGGTCCGGGCATGGACTCACCTCCTAGCCGGTCAGGCCGGGGTGGGCCTCCATCCGCCTGAATCTGCCGTTGATACGCCGACGCTGGGCGGCCAGAGCAAGGCCCCCCTCGCGCGCGGACTTGGCCTGGTGATGCCACCCGCAGAGCGATCTCAGGTTGGCGTCTCGATGGTCATCACCAGGCACGATGTGGTCGACATCCGTGGCCAGCTCCTCGCAGCGCTCCCCGTACTGATCGCGGTGAGTGCAGCGGTGGCCGTCCCGCCGGAGGATCCGAAGGCGGATGCGGGACCAGTCGGCCGGCAGGCGCTCGCGCCTGTCCGACCCAGACCAGTTCGGCATCACACCTCCAGGTCGAGAAGCGCAGCGAACGCGCGCGCGGCCTGCTGGGGGACGACCCCGTTTCCGAGAATCTGGAGCTGCTGTCCGCGCGTCAGGCCGGGGACGGACGTGACGTGACCGAGGGGGAGTCCCATGAGCCACTCGACCCACTCGGCGGTCACACGCGGCCCGCCCTTGCGTCCGGCCTCCGTGGGCGGCGGCGCCGCTCGGCCGGTCACGTCCTCCCACTGCCGGATGGCCGATAGGTACTCGCCCCACCAGTGGGCGGGGGAGCGGGTGCCGGCCACCGCGGCTTCGGGCTCGCGGCCTTCGCGGATCGCCTCCGAGTACGGAAGGAGGTAGCAGGCTTCGTCATCGAGCGTGGGGCCGTGACCACCAGCTCGACGTTCGGCCGGAGGGCGAGCGCCGCCGTTAGACCCCAGATTGGAGGTCGGGGTCTTCAGGGGACGCGACACAGAACCACCTGTCACGGAGGTGAGGAGCCTTAGCTGCGGTAGCTCGTACGCACACCCACCGCGCGCTGTACCCGATCTCGGCCAGGTCACCGAGGACGACGTCGAGGCCGCGCGTCCGGATATTTGAGACGTTCTCCAGGAAGACGAGCCTCGGTCGAATGATGCGAATTGCATCAAGGGCATTGGCCCAGATTCCAGAGCGAGCACCTCGAATTCCAACCCGGTTCCCCGCAATGCTGATGTCCTGGCAGGGTGTTCCCGCCGTGATTACGTCGACCAGGCCGACGAGCTCGGTCCAGTCGATCTCGCGGATATCGCCGAGGTTCGGGGCGTCCGGATATGTTTCAGCGAGGACGGCACTTGGGCCTGGTGCGTCTTCGGCCACGTAGGCGACCCGTCCCCCGACAAGAGGGGCGACAGCCATTCCGAGACCGCCGTACCCTGCGCAGAGCTCAAGGATCCGCAAGCAGACCCCCCAGATATGAAAGACGCGCTTTCCCGCTTACGTCTTTCGTCTTCATTCAGATGGCCCCCTCCGGGGGCCAATTCCGCAATTCGCGGACATGTAAATCGGCAAGGCGTCTTCATTTTTGCGGGCCCCGACAGGGGCCAAGAGCCTTTGTCTGCCGCTTACGTACTTACATATAGAAGTCGCAGGATGATCCCGGATTCGGAAAGGCGAAGGGACGTGACCTCGGTCACGCCTCGGCGGCGACCAGGCGGCGGCGAGAAGCGGCGGGCATCTGCCTGCACGGCTCAGAGGGCAGGCAGCGGCGAAGGGGTCTTCGGCAGGGCGCCCCCCTCCGGGGGCGACAGGCGAAGGCGGCTTACGCAAAGGCAAGGGCCTGCGGGGAGATGCCCCCCTCCGGGGGGTGAAGGTGAAGCCCGAAAGCCTTGCGGCCTGCCCTCGCGGACACTCCCGCTCGCCGCTGCACCAGGGCTTGCCCCCTTGCCCTCCCCTTCGCCGTCGCGTTGCTCAGGCTCGACTGTCGCCCCACAGCCGGCAGGGCGGGCAGTAGGTGAAACACCTCATTCTTTGCAGTCGCCCGCCGCTGCAACAAGCCCTCGCCAGGGCTGCGACCTGCGGGTTTACCGTCTTCTCTTCAGTTCGCCGCTGGACTGACGAACCCTGGAACCGTGGCAGAACCAGAGCTGCTAAGACCTGGTGGTCGGGGAGGTCGCCCTTCGGGGGTCATACCCCCACCCCCTCCGCCGCTGCGCCACGCGCACGGCAATCGCGGCGTATGTCCGCATAGGGGGCCATTGCTCTGTCCGGTGCTCGCATGTACGCGCGCGCAGAGGCTGAGGAACCGGCGGGGCCGGTGCCGCTGACTTGCGCTCTCCCCCCGATGGCGTGTTAAGTTATGACCACACCGCAGCGAACGGGCCGGGAACGGGCCGGGCGGCGGTGCGATCCGGACAGTGAAGGCGCATCGCTCGCAAGGGAGTTGCGGAATCCTCCGGACAGAGTGTTAAGGTAAGACCACATCGAGCGGAACGGCCTGAGGGTCGGGGCGCCCGTCGCGGGTCATGGCCCTGGGGTTGCGAAATGAGATCGCAGCGCTGGCCAGTCCATGTGGGAGCGCATTACGGCTCGATGGGGGCGATGTTCCGCCGGACCGGCTAGGTAGCGGCGAATCCGCAGCAAGTGTTAAGTTAAGACCAGATCGGAAAGGTTCGGTCACATGCTCAAGCCAGATGCGCCATCCGATGAAGTTCTTGCCCGGTATGCCTCGCTCCTCGGCGACTACACCCGCTCCTGGCCGTCGTGGTTCACAGGGCCGCATCGGGAGGACGTGCCCACACATATCGAGCTGATGTGGTGGCACAGGGACAACGAAGGATGGATCGGCGACAAGTCGAACGTTGAGGGGGCCCGCTGCCTGATCCGGGCGGCTGCTGACGAGGGTCGCACCGACACGGAGGTGTCGGATGAGCAGGTGTACGAGTGTGGTGGTGGGTCCAGCGCCTGGGATGTGGCACAGCTCTACGTCCAGGTCTACGAGGGCGGTTGCCCGGATGACTGCCCTGGACATGCACAGGAGTGCCCGCCTGAGTGTGACGCCTCTGCTGAGGTCCGCCACCGATTCGATGACCGCGAGCGCACCCACGGCCGGGCGACCGGCCTTCTCATCCGGGCGAATGACTTCCGATGCTTCGACTGCTTCGACGCCTCTTTCTATGAGCGGGAGGCGACCGCCGAGGACGCCGAGCAGCGGTGTACCTACTGCAAGGCGCGCGTCTTCCTGCCTCCGGCCCTGATCGCCCGGCTGGAGTCCACGGCAGAGCTCTGCCTTGGGCAGGACTGCGAAGGCGACTGCCGGGGGACCCGCACCTACACCGCAGCGTTCCGTACGGCCGTCGCCCTCGCCGAGTACATCAAGAATGATCACCCGTTCCTCGACGAGGACGACTATTACGAGCAGCGCCGCGAGACGTTCGAGGCCAGCCTTGACGCGGTCTTGGAAGACATACGGCTGCACTTCCCCTGCGACACCGAAGAGGACCACAGGGGCATCGTCGAGCACGCCTCCGATGACCTGTGGGAGCTGGAACACAACGAGCCCGACGGCTACGTGGACTTGGACGACGCACGGCGTGCGTACGACCTGGGCCGCGACCTGCACTTCCTTGATCTCGGCCGGACCTTCATGCGCAACGAGATCCCCGGGCAGACCGCCCTCATTCCCGCCTGACTCCCTTTGATCCGCCGCCGTCTCCTGCCTCCCCACGGGGGCGGCCCCTGCCTGCGAATACGAGGACACATGTCTACTGCCCGGCCGTACGAGGTCCGTGTCTGGAACGAGGCCGCCGATCTGCTCGGAGTGTGGGAAGTCCAGCGTGCTGGACGTGACCGGTACATCGTCACCTACGACCACCACGAGGAGACCGAGTTCGACCGCGAGGGCGCCGCCCTGGACTTCGCCCGTGATGGCGCTGCGGCCCTTGTCGAGACCGCCCGCCGCGACTGCCCGTGCGGAGAAGACCCGGAGTGCGGCT
Organism: Streptomyces sp. NPDC003691; assembly: GCF_053981115.1. Taxonomy (NCBI): domain Bacteria; kingdom Bacillati; phylum Actinomycetota; class Actinomycetes; order Kitasatosporales; family Streptomycetaceae; genus Streptomyces; species Streptomyces sp. NPDC003691. The sequence continues at coordinate 102,610 of NZ_JBSFNQ010000015.1, forward strand.
TCTGGGAGCCCCACGGCATCTCCGTTCAGGAAGTCGAGGGAGAGATGTCCCTGATCACCCCGCCGCTTCTCTGCGCCTGACACACAGCCCGACAGCCGCGCTCTTGCGCCGGACGTGAGAGCGCGGTCCTCACCAGAAGCAGGCACAGCTCATGCTCAAGCCCGGGTACACCAACCTCGCCCCCGACTGGCTCGCCCCCCTCCGTGCGCAGATAGCGGCCGAGGCCCCACAGGTCCACATCTGGATCGCCTTCGACTCCGCCGGACACCTCACCCTGAACAAGCTGGTCGTCCCACGCCACCTGCGCAACCAGGGCATCGGGACGCGAGTGATGCAACTCCTCACCGCCGAGGCGGACCGCCAGGCCGTGACCATGTCCGGCACCCCGACGACCGAATTCGGCGCCACCAGCGTGCACCGCCTCCGCCGCTTCTACGGCCGCCATGGGTTCCGCGCCAACGCCGGGCGATCCAGGGACCACACGACCGCCCACTCCATGACCCGGCGCCCCCACTCCTGACCAAAGGCGAAACGCCCCCTCCGGGGCGTCAGCGGCAGGCGGACCCTGCCCTCTGACGAGCCAACCAGCGTCAGCACCACTCACACGAACACGAGGACACATGAACACCCACACCGAATCCGCGGTGACGGCTGCCGCCGGCACCCTGGCCCCGTACTCCGCGATCTACTGCCTCGCCCTGTCGTACGACCGCCAGGAGTTCCGCCTGCTGGCACGCAAGGCCGAGGACAGCAACCTTCCGGACAGGGCGGAGGAGTACCACCAGCGTGCCGATCTCGCGGCCGGGCTGCACCACGCCGTCTCCTGGCCGTACATAGACGACGCCGAGCTGATCGCGCTGCACTGGGAAGCGCTTCTGGGGGCCGTGGTCCGCCGCGAGGCGTACGACCTGGCCGAGAAGAACCGGGCCGAGAGCCTGCTCGCCAGCAACCCGGACGACAAGGTCTATGGCGAAATCTGGGCCTGGGAGTGCAGCCGCGCGACGACGAACGCAGACGGGTGCGCCGAGCTGAAATTGAAGCTCACCGCTGTGCGTGACGCATTCCGCACCCCTTCCGTCTGACCATCCCGCCCCGGGCCTCCCTGCGCACAGGGAGAGCAGGGAGGCCCTTTCGGAAAGTGACCTCAATCATGATCAAGCCCGACGATCAAATTGCCTTCCGCTCCTCAGACGGCGGCGCGCACTCTCTCACCCTTCGATTCGGCGACGTGCTAGTAGCGGGGCTCTTCGCAGCCCTGGCGCACGAACCCCTTGCCGAGCTGACCGTGACGTATGACTTTCCCGCGTATGCGGAGCGCGAGGCTGCGGCGAAAGCCCACATCGACGCCATTGCCATTGCCCACATCATGGGCGGCTGGGACCTGATCAGCACCTGACTGCCCCTGGCGGCGCCGATCGGAAGTGAATTAAGAAACGAGGATCCATGAAGAATCTGTACGACCTAATGATTCGACCGGAAAAGGTATACGTGACCAATCAGTTCTTGACTGATCAGTGCGTCATGTGGGACATCTCCCTCCTGTCGGGCGTGCAGTGCCCGGATGGAATCGCCGCCCCAGGAACCTACAGATTCCGAAAAAACGGCACGGCCGTGCGCGTGAGTAGTGAACACCTCAGCGCCGAATCCTCGGAATCTCACTTTTCGCGTACGTCCGACGACCGGGCGGGGGAATGGAAACCAGTCTTCTGGTCTGAGTGGGCATACACCGGCGCGGCCCGTGGCCCCGCGCGCCTCGGAGGCATCTCCCGCGCCGAGCCCATCGCAGCCAACAGTGAATGGCTTGACCGCCTGCCTCCAGGATTTCACATTGAAGCGCACCACCCAAGGCGCCCCATGCGCATTGTTCGCGAAGACATTGCCCCCCAAACCCAGGGCGGACAACCGCTGAAGACTGCTGGGATCGCAATGCCCGTGAGTCTCTACCTGGGTGAATCGATAGCTGCCGCGATTCTTGCGACAGCCTGAGGCCGGGCAGGCTGTGCCCGCCGCCCTGCGCGATACCCGGTTCCCATCAAACTTCCGAAAGCAGTGAAATGAACACCTCCATGCCTGAAGACGGCAAGCTCGCCAAGGTTCGAGCCCTCCTCGCGAAAGCGGAGGACCCGGCGACTACCCCGGAAGAGGCCCAATCCTACTTCGCGAAGGCCGCTGAGCTGATGGCGAAGTACGGGATCGAGCGAGCAATGCTCGCCGACTCCGACCCCAACCTCGACCGCCCCGGTGACCGCATCATCACCATCAAAGGCGTGTACGAGAAAGACCGGCGAATCCTTTTCAGGTACATCGCGATGGCCTTCAACTGCCGGTGCGTGACCCTGAAGAAGGGTAAGGATGGATCGGAGGTCCACCTATTCGGTTACGAGTCCGATCTCGATCGCACAGAGATTCTCTTTACCTCGCTCCTCCTCCAGATGTTCAACGGCGTGAGAAATGCCCGCCCTACGTACGGCGAGAGCGCGGTCACCTATCGGAAGTCGTGGCTCGCTGGGTTCATCCTCCGGATCAATGAACGGCTCCTGGAGATTGAAGCCCGCACCCGGCAGGAAGCTTCGCCCGCTGCTTCCGGCCGTTCCGCCGAGTTGGTTGTCGCTGACCGCCAGGCCGTCGTTCAGGCGCGCTTCACGAGCGCGTACCCCAAGATCCGGTCGCGCGGCAGGTTGGCGCGCGGCGTAAGCGGTGCCGGTGAGGGCCGCGCGGCGGCCAACCGCGCCGACCTCGGTCAGACCCGCGTCGTCGGACGACGAGCCCTCTCCGCCTGACTGCCTCCCCCGTTTCCGGCCGCCCCTGCACACAGGGAGAGCAGGGGCGGCCCCCACACCGAAAGACGCTCACATGATGCCGTCCATCCGGAACACCGAGTCGATCGCGTTCGACAGGATCAAGAACCTCGTCGCCGACGTGCTCAAGGCCACGCGAGAGATCACCCAGTGGCGCACCGACTACGACCCCGGCACGCAGGAGTGGTACACGCTCCTCAACCTCTCCGAGACCGCCGAGAGCCTGGCCCTGTCCCTGCCAGTCGAGATGCTCCCCGACAAGGAGTGGCGTTACGTCAGCCCCGGCGAGTACGCGGCCTGCGCCGAGATCCTCGCGCTGCTCGAAGGGAGCGAGGGCAAGTGAAACTCCTCCGCGCCACCGCCGCCGGACTCGCCGCCACCCTGTCCGTTCTCCTCGCCGCCCAGGTGGGCGCCGACCATCCGCCGAAGCCCGCCGAACCGACACCCACCCCCGCGTTCACCGAGCGCATGAAGACCGAGGGCCGCGTCCCGTGGGGCGAATACGACGGCCACCACGACTGCTGGGCCCTGGTCGGAGACACCACGCACATCACGTGCCGCGACGGTTTCAAGACCACTTCCTGACGCGCACGGCCCCCTCCCACAGGGAGAGGGAGGGGGCCGCCCGGAAAGGCTACCCGTGATCACCATCATCTGTTCCGAGTGCAGCAAAGCCCCCTTCGGGGTGACGGTCGCCGGACTCTTCCGCTGCGACCACTGCCGCTCCGAGATCACCGCCAGCGATCTCGTCCTCGACCCCGGCGAGGTCTGGGCTGTCGACTCCGCCGGCACCCTCGGCTACCTCCCCGCCCCCGACTCCCCCTGGACCTGGGACACCCCTGTGAAGAGCATCCACGACCACGACGCCCTGACCGCAGAGAAGGCGCAGATCGACGCCGACATGAAGCACGCCGTGACCTTGGACTTCGGCTCATACGTCGGATACCTCGGCGCCTACGGGGCAACCCTCGCCCGGATGGCGGGGGAGTACCGGCAGCACGAGACCGCCCGCCGAATCCTCACCGACCACGCCGACGAAGCCCTCGACCGCGCCAACGGCAACTGATCTCCCAACTCTTGAGAAAGGCCAACATGACCGCCGGACCGTCCCTCTCCTCCTTCCTGCCCAACGTCAAGCGCAACCGCGACTCGTTCGCCGCCGCCTGGCTGCGCGCGGTCGAACTCGGATACACCACCCGAACCGAGCCGGTCGACGAACCCGAAGGCTGCACCCGCACCCGATGCGTCGGCGTGCACCAGGGCTACCCCGGCAGCGAACACCGCTGGGCCCTGCACTGCTTGCTGTGCTCCGTCGACATCGAGCCCTACCCCAGCCACATGCGCGAACGCACGGGCAAGAACCCCGCCCCTCCGCGCCGCCACAAGGGCTGTGAGTTCTCCGGGGCCCGCCGCGCCAAGAAGCGGGCCGAGCGGTACCTCGAACTCCGCCTTGCCATCCCCGCCTGGGACACCGACGCCCGCTCCGCCCTCACCGCCTGAACCGAAGGACACCAACCATGAGCAACACCCGCACCATCCGCGTCAGCTTCGACTTCAACGAGGTCACCCTCGGAACGATTAACACCGACATCGAGGTGGACGCCGCCGAGGCGGACGCCCTGCTGGGCGACCCCGACGCACTGAAGGACTGGCTCAACAACAACGAGGACCACTGGATCGAAAAGATCGAGCTCACGGACATGCGTGTCAACGACCGCACGGTCTACGACATCAACGACCACGCGGCGGTCTGACCCATGACCAGAGATCTCGTGTCCGAGTCCGTACTCGCCACCACCGACGACGGCCGCTTCCGCGTCCGCCGGATCCGCGACAAGAACGCCCCCAACCCCCGCCACGACGCGGTCGCCCACGTCATCACGATCGACACCCACCTCGACCAGTACCCGCCCGTCGACCCGGACGGCGGACCGCTCGCCTGGGCCTGGGAGCGCCTGAAGTGGAACCGCTGGAACGGCGTGGACACCTTCACCCGCTACGTGTCGATCATGCACGGCGGCATCGTCCTGGAGTCCGCACCGGAGAAGGGTCCGCGCTCCCTCTGGTACATGACCGGCCCGGAAATCTTCGACCTGGACCGTGGACTCCTCTCCGAGGCGTACATCGAAGCGGAGATGGAGGAGTACGAAGCATGGCGCGCAGGTGACGTGTGGGGCTTCGCCGTCGAGGAGCGCGTCGACTGGACCCGCGATGAGGATCCAGACGATTCCGCGGGAGCGTGGGACATGGTCGACAACTCCTGGGGGCTCTATGGGGGCCCCTACGCCCGCGCTGAAGCCCGTGATGCGCTGAGCGCCTTCGCCGCCCGCCGAGGTGGCCCCGCGTGAACACCTACGTCCCTGAACACTTCCACGCCTGGTGCAACTGCGGCGCCGGACCCCTCCATGCCGTGCCCTCCAGAGAGTTCGCTTGCTCAAGCTGTGGCTCTCACATAGACCCCGACCTGGACTTCTGGACGAACCCCGGCCACACCTGGGCCGTCGACCGGAACGGCCTGCTCTGCGAACGCCTCGAAGGGCAGCTGACATGAAGACCTGCACCGACCGCGTAACCCTCTCGGACGGCGCCACGGTCCGGGTCCGCGTCGAGCGAGGCATCACCGACGACGCGGTACTCCACGAGCAGAACTCGAACAACCCGGGAGGCGGAGGGCGGATCTACTGGAGCGGCCAGAACCTCTACCTGATGTTCGACGGCCGGGAGCTGCTCCCCATGCAGAACCCGCGCTACGAGTTCGCCGGCACTGCGGACGAGGCCGCCGAGAATGCCCTCGCCTTCTTCACCGAGTGCGCCGAGAACTGCATCCAACACGCCAATGCCGAGGGCATCCCCGTCCGGGCCTGCTACGGCGCCTGACCCACCCCGATCACGGCCCGCCCGCGCTCCTCGCGGGCAGGGCGGGCCCCACCCAGAGGAGAGCCCACATGCACACCGTCACCATCGAGTCCGGCCCCGTCACAGTCGAACGCCTCGACGACCCTGAAGACCGCCCCTGGGCCACCGTCTACCGGCTTGCCGGACGCCGCATTGAGGGCACCGTCGTGATCGAGCCCGCCTTTCACGAGCCCGTCCTCTCCTCCCAGCCGTACGGCATCCCCGACGAGGTCGCCTACGAGGTCATCCCGTCTGCCCTGCGCATCTACTACGGGAGGCGCGAGCGTCACCACTTCCCCCGCTGCTCCGAAGGGACACTTCAAGTCAACGGAGTACCTCTCGTGGGCGGAGTCACCCTCGACACGCCGGACACCAGGTTCACCGTCCGCCGCCCCGACCTCAGCGGTATCTACGAAGAGCCCGCTCCCAGCGGCACCCAGGCCAAGACGCGACAGGTGATCTACGCCCTCGCATGGCACCACCGCGTAAGCGGACTCGCCCACAAGAAGGCTGAGGACTTCGCGCGCCGGGAGCGACACATGCGCTACGACAAGACGGACTCCGACATCCGCATGATCGAGCGGAAGATCCAGGGACTCCAGGACCGCGTCACCCACCTGGAGAAGCGCCGGCACCACCTCCAGACCGAGGACGCCTTCGAGCAGCTCCTCGCCAAGCGGAAGTGAAGCGACACCATCTGCGCCGCCGCCCTGAAGGCCGCCTCCAGTGCACGCGATGCCGAGCGGCCTTCCTGAGCGAAGAGAGCGCCAGCCTCTCCCGCTTCGCCTGCCCCGGCGTCCCCCTGGTCCACGGACTCATCGGACAGCGCGAGCACATCGTGTACCCGACATGGTCCCGGGACCGGAGCTGCGGCACATGGAACTGTCCCGACCCCGACCCCTCCCACACCTGGCACGGCCCTGATCCGTACTGCGACAAACCCGCGTGCCGCATCTGCCTGCACACCTGCGACTGCGACGTGTGCGAAGGCCGCGTCCGGTCGCCCGGACTGACCCGGCTGATCGACAGCTGAGAAGGATGACCCGTGACCACCGACTTCATCGGCGAGATCCACACCTTGCTGACACAGCACACAGAAATGGCCGACCGGCACCGCGCCGCCCTTGCTCGCTTCATGACACCGGACGGCACCGTCGACGAGACCCAGTACGCCGCCTACGACGAGACCCGCACCGACAACGCAATCGAGGCCAGCGACTTCCTCGACGACCTCGCGGCCCGCCTCGAAGCCCTGACTGGCCCACCCGTCCCGGGCCAGGCATTCACCCTGACCTACGCCGCCTCCGGGCACGCCGACGGAGAAGCACCCTTCCGCTTCATCGTCAACGGCTCAGACCTCGACGACGCCCGCCGGGCCCTCGCCACCCTGCCCTTCTGGCACGACTGGCACGAGGGGCAGAAGAACCCATCGGACATAGGCACGAGCGGCGCTCCCGACGTGCTGTTCCTCGCTGAGCAATCCCATCCAGGCATACCCGACAACAACATCCACGACATGCGGCGCGACCAGGCCGCCGCACTCGCCCCGACACCAAGCACCTCCGCCGGTCCGTGGCCTAGCCTCAGCGTTGTGTCAACGTAGGACCAGATGTTAAGTTATGACCAGAACGCAGGAGGTCGTAAGACCCTGAGCCGTAAGGAAAGTGCTGTGGTGGAAGGCCAGGCCCTCGTGCAAGAGGTGCGCAACACCGTCAACGACATCGGCGCCCAATGCGAGCGCCGGACGCTGGAGGCACTCCACCACCGCCTCTTCGCCCTGATCGATTCCCCGGCGGCCGAGTGAGGATCACCCCCCGCAAGGAGGAGAGATCCGCAGTGGCGGCGCTCTTGGAGGACCCCACCTTCGAGAGCGCCGGCCACCTGGCGAACGCGGTCATCAAAGAAGCTGGTGAGATCTTCCAGATGAGGGACTGGTTCGCCCTCGTCCACACCTGGAAGGACGGGCACCGCGGCCTCAACTTCGGCCCCTTCGCCAGCGAAGCCGAGGCCAAGACGTTCGCCTCGAAGATGGGCTTCGGCGGCACCGGCAAGATCGTCAAGCTCTACAGCCCCGGCGCCATGCTCGCCAACATCGACGGCCGCAAGGGCTGGAAGGGCTACTGCTTCGACCCCGACTGCGGCCACGCCCCCTTCACGCACTCCGCCGCCTCCGCCGCCCGGGGGGCCTGCCACATACCCACGTGCCCTTGCCCCAAGTTCCGCGCCACGTAGCACCCCACAAGACCAGGAAAGCAGGGCGACATGTACGAAATCCCCCCTGAAGCCAAACCCGCCCTCGCCAAGTGCAAAGCCCGCTACGACCCCAGCCGAGTGCACCACGAGTTCATAGCCGCCGTCGTCGAGCTGTACGCCATCGCCCACGCCCGGGACCCGCGCACCGCCCGCCGCGCCGTCGCCGAGTGGCTCGGCATCCACTATGCGACTGCGTGCGCCTACCTGCGGATCGCCGGCAACTCCAGCCTGCTCACCCGCGACGCCCGCCACTATCTCAAGGTGTGACCACGATGAAGACCGTCGATTTCCGCCCGTGTGCCTGCGGCGTCAAGCGAGGATTCCTCGACCGGCGGGCAGCCGAGAAGGCCCTTGGCCGGGCTCAGGCCAAGCGCGACAGGCAGGCCCGGCGCCAGCAGGGAGGCCATCCCGTGATGCGTGAGAACCGGGTCTACGGCTGTGATCACGGAATGTGGCATCTCACCCGGCAGTCCCGGCGGGTCTACGAGGAGCGCTCCGCGCTCTGCGCGGCCTAGACCGGACTAGGGCCAAGGTGATCATGACTACGGAAGAGTGGGTCGAGGCCATGCTCGCGAAGGCCCCGCCCCCGACCCCGGAGGATGTCGCCTGGGTGTGTGCCCGATTCGGACTCACACCCGGCGACTGACCTCCCTACTTCCAGACCACGTCGATCAGGTCCGGACGGAACGCATGGTTCCCACCCCGGGCCTGCTTTTGGACTACCACAGCCTCGATGAACCGGTCGAAGGCCGCCCGCTTCATCGGGACCGTGTACGTCTCCCACTCCCGGATGATGCGCTCAGCCGCCGTGGTCCCCGTCTCGATGCCTGCCGCGTTCATCGACGAGATCTCGGTCTCCAGGGAATTCTGGAGCTCGTCGAGCCGCTTGATCTCGCGCACGAACTCCTTCAGCGGGAATTCGCCGGACTCCCGGAGTTGACGCGCCTCCAAGATCTCCGCGTGCACCTGGTCCAGGTGTGCGCGTGCCGCGACCAGTTCCGGATTGATCTGGGGCTGACCGACCTGCTTGTTCCCGGCGATTCGCCGCATCCGCTCCAGGAACACCGCCTCGACGAGCGCCTCGACCGGGGGGCCTGAGCGAGAGACCCCTCCGCACCCCCCGGCGGCCTTCACGCAGGCGTAGAAGTACCCGTAGCGTTCGTAGCTCACCGTGCCACGCGCGTACACCATCGACTGCAAGCCGCCACCGCACGTGCCGCACCGCGCCAGCCGGGTCAGCAGACGCTTGGTGACCGTTGTGCCCTTCTTCCTGCCGTGCCCGCTCAGCTTCCGGGCCTTCAGCACGCTCAACACGGCGTGCCACTGTTCGGGGGTGCAAATGGGCTCCCAGTCCCCGATGACCGGCGTGCCGTCGGACCGCTCCAGGAGGAATTCGCTTAGATCCAGCCTCCCGCGCTTCTCGCGTTCCGCCTGCGGCACGTAGGTCCGGAACCCGCACAGCCGAGGGTTTGTGACGATGTACCCCACCGACGTATAGCTGATGTTCCGGCCGGGTGGCGTCTGCCGACTGCGCACCCCAAGCGCGACCCACTCGGCGTGCACCTCGCCTTGGAGCTTCCCCTTGAGGAAGTCTTGATGCGCCTTGAGGATGATCGCGGCCTCGGCCGGATTGACAGTCCCGTCATCGTTCCAGCCGAACGGGGCCACGCCTTTGTGGAGCTTGCCCTGCATCGCGTCGGCCTTCTTCTGGCGAGCGACACGGCGGGCGGCGTCCGCCGAGAACTTGTTCGCGATCATTACGTACAGCCGGGCGTTGAAGCGACCGTCCTGGGTCGAGAGGTCGTAGTCTCCGGCGGTTGTGGCGAACACCATGGGGCGCCGGGCGTCCTCGTAGATGTCGATCAGTTTCTCTAGCTCTCGCGGCTGCCGCGTCACGCGGTCGATGTTGTAAGCCGCGAGGCCAGATATCACCCCGGCCTCCAGGTCATCGACGAGTTCCCGGTAGTCGGGGCGGATGACTCGCCGCTTGTAGGCCGAGAGGTCGTTGTCGACGTACATGCGGTGCAGTGTGAGAGAGCGGACCCTCACAATGTCGTGTACGTCGTCCTGCTGGCGGGTGACGCCTTCCTTGCCATCGCGGCCGTCTCCCAGTTCCCCCACGTCGCTGATGCGTGCGTATCCGCCGACTAGTATCGCCATGTCTTGCTTGTTCCTCTTCCTGCTATCTGAAGCAGGTTAGCTCCGAACTATGTTCGATTGGTGTTAGGCGAGACCCGGACGTACTCCTTCGAGGCGCTGACCAAGGCGATCCGGCTGATCAACGGCGGGGCCCGGTTCATCTGCACCAACCCGGACGAGACCGGTCCCTCCACCGAGGGCCCGCTCCCGGCGGCCGGATCCGTCGCCGCGCTGATCACCAAGGCGACCGGCAAGGACCCGTACTTCGCGGGCAAGCCGAACCCCCTGATGATGCGGACCGGACTGAACGCCATCGGCGCCCACTCCGAGACCAGCGCCATGATCGGCGACCGGATGGACACGGACGTCCTCGCGGGTCTGGAGGCCGGGATGGAGACCTTCCTGGTGCTGACCGGGGTGACCACCCCCGCCGACATCAACCGCTATCCGTTCCGGCCGTCGACGATCGTCGACTCCATCGCGGACCTCGTCGAGCGCGTCTGAGCGACCGTCGGCGGCCCCCGGGCTTCCCCTCCCCGGCCCCGGCCGGGCGCCCGGGCCGCCCTGTCGTACTGCTGGGCCCGCCCCCGCCCGTCACCCGGATGCCTTGCCGCCTCCGCGGTGTCGTGGCACGTCGGGGGCGGGGCGGCCGCACCGGACCCGGCGGTGCGGATGCGGAACCGCGCCGGACGCGTGACGCTGTGGCCAGCAGGAGGTGTCACCATGCGTGCAGCAGCGATCGCACTCCGTACGGCCGGGGTTGCCGCCGTCCTGGCCGCCGCGCCGGCCGCCCTGGTCCTCGCGCCCGCGGAGCCCGCCGCCGGTTCCGCCCAGGAGTCCGTACGGGCGGGGATCCCGGCCGCCGCGCCGATGGTCCCCTCCCTGCTCACACCGGAGGCGGGTCCCGAAGCCGGGGTTCTCGTGGCGGCCCGCGGCGCGGTGGACACCGGTGACCGTACGGGGAACGCCGACGGCACCGGACCGGTGGAGACCGCGGTCGACGGGCCCACCGCCGAGAGTGCCGGGCCGGGGACCGCGCACACCGTGATCGGGCTGGTCCTCGCCGGGGTGGCCGCGGTCGTCGTCGCCGTACGGGGCGCGCACCGCCGCCGCGGGGCCGGGACCGGAGAGCGGTCCGCGCGCCACTGACACGGGTCCACGGGCGCGGCGAGCAGCGCCGGGATCGTCCGTCCCTCACGTGGATGCCGCGCCGCCGACGCCGTACGGAGCACGACCGGGCCCGGCGGGCACGCTCCCCTGGGGGGCCACCTGCCGGGCCGGTCCTCGACCGCGGGGGGCGCGGGCTGCGGGAGAAGCCCGGCACCCGAGCGGGAGGGCGGAGAGCGGTCGTGGCGCGCGACCGGAACCGGAACCGGAATCCGAACAGCCGGTCTGCCCTGCCACTGTAGGTCCGCGGCCGGGCCCGGCCTAGGCCGTGTCTGACAAATTCCGTCTGGCCCGCGACGCCCGGCACGCACACTCTCCCCCTGTGCCCTGCGGGCACGGGGGGACCCCCAGCGTTGTCGGGATTTCCCAAGTACGTCCAGTACGAGGAAAACCCTCCGCCTTGCGATTGCACGCACTGGGGGCACCTCCCAGCCGCAGGGCTGGGGGAGCCGCAGGCCCCGCCCTCCGGGCGGACGACGCCATTTGTCAGAAACGGCCCAGGGTCCGTCCCCGGTGGATCCGCCCGCGGTACGGGTTCCGGGCCCCGTGCTCCGCGCACCGGCGCCCGTGGCGCTCGCGCACCGGCGACTTTCGGCCCCCGGCGCCGGTCTCGGGAACGACAAAGCCCCTCGCCGATGGCGAGGGGCTTTGCGGTGCGTGCGCCGCCAGGGACTCGAACCCCGGACCACCCACGAGCCTGGTGTCCCCCGCGAGCCCGGAGACCTTGCCCAGCGACCA